>JALOTI010000359.1 GCA_025457985.1 Leptospira sp. | reverse complement strand
GGGGACAGTCGGTGCTGATGGAGATCAGTTAGATGTTTTTCTAGGACCAGACAAGAACTCCGAATTAGTTTTTATCATAAATCAAATCAATCCGAAATCCAAAGAATTTGATGAACACAAAGTTATGTTAGGATTTACTTCTGTTGATTCGGCAAAGGAAGGATACCTCAAAAACTATAAAACAAACTGGAAAGGATTTGGATCGATTATTCCTCTCACCTTAGAGCAATTTAAAGAATGGCTTGAAAAAGGTTCCCAAAAAGAAGAATTAAAAGACCTCAGATTGAGTTTTCTTAAATCAAAGTTAGTTGAAATTCGAAAATCAGTCCTGGTACCAGAGCCCGTCCTAGTCCATGGGAAAAATGGGAATTACTATTCAACAAGATTGGTTAGGAAAGATCGGGATGAAGACACATTCCGATTGAGAGCGGAAAGAAACAAAAAATTAAAACCTAAATCTTTTTCCGAAAAGCCGTCTTACAAAGTAAAAAAAGGAGATGAGGTCGTTGGAAATCTAATCACCAATATCAAGAATTTACTGATTTCAAATAGTTTGGATTCTAAAGCAAAGGAATTCGTTGATTTGGCTTATATAGCAGAAACCACAAATGATATTTATGAAATCGCCAAAGACTTCGTAAAAATTGAAGGAGAGGCGGCACATCGCAAAACAGAGGAAGATGAAATGGCATTATTTCGTTCAGAAATTGGATCGAGAATAAAAATTGATGGTAGGACTGAGGAATTAATCGGGAAGCTTCGGATTATAATGAAAGGTGGTCGCCATCGGGAAGAGGGGGAGGAGTGGATCCAACCATCGGGGCGTAAGGTTACAAAGAAGGGAGGAAAAGTTGTTCCTGTTGGACAAGGTAAGCGACTCCCAAATGGTTTAAGAACGAAAGAGAAATCCAAAACAGGCGAATTCAAAGCAGTTATACGAGACGGTTTTGATATCTCAAAGTTAAAGTATGGATTCAAGTTTGAAAAGAACGGGAAGCAAATTGAATACGTATCTGGTCCTAACAAAAGGGAAGATGGAAAGTTAGAGGCAGTGTTTCGAGCCATTGATGTGGGAGAACAAATTTCAGAGACGATCTCCGTTGCACTAGAATCAGGAAAGAAAGGCAAATTCTATGAGGCTGCAAAAAAGGCAGTCGATTCAGCCAAGAATTCCGAGGAAAAGATTTCCAAAGAGAAGGGCATTGATGTTCCAAACAAATTACCATTTGGACAAATTCAGAGAATCAAACAATATACAGACGAGAAAGATTTTGATAAAGAACAAGTAACCTCTTTAAAGCAAAGAATTCTTGAAAATGGTTTTGACCCAGCATTTCCGATCATGGTCGATAAAAAAGACGGAAAGTATACTGTTGTCGCTGGCCATCACCGTCATATGGCCGTGGAACAATTGATCCAAGAAGGTAAATTGCCTGAGAATTTTCAGATTCCTGTCGTAATTAAGGAATTTGCATCGGATAACGAAAGATTAGCGGCGCAGGTTGCAGAAAATCAAAGAAGGGATGTCCTTCCAACAGATGAGGCTTTGGCTTATGGGAAGATGAGAGAGAATGGTTGGGATGATAAGAAAATTGCAGAAAAGTTAGGAAAGAAGCCAGGGGAAGTTCAAAAGCGACTTGCTTTAAATAATTTAGATAACGATCTTTTCGAACTTGTGAAAAGAAAAGATCGGAGTTTGCCACTTGGAATTGCGGAAGTTTTAGGGATGTTTTGTGTAGATGATTCGGGGAATCCTTCAAAATCAATGCAACTTCGCGCTTTCAAATGGTATACAGAGAATCGAAGCAAATATCCGGGACGAGGACCTTCGGTAGTCCAGTCTTACATAAAAGAGCTAAAATCTGGAGACCTTGCAAATATGGATTGGGATTCTGTTGCAAGTGACACTCAGAAAGAAGCGTTGCGTGCAGTAGGTTCTACTGAAAAAGCAATCGCAAACAAGAAAATGTTAGATGGTATGATTGATACTTTGATGAAATCATATCAAAGAATTCTCGGAGATAATATTAATCAGCTTTCGCCACAAACTGCAAAGGAGCTTGCTGCCTCTTTGGCTGTAGCAGGTGGATCCACTGGAGCTACTCCAGTGATAGGCAAGTTAGAGGCTGTCATAAACGATCTCAATATTATTAAAAATGCTATTTCTAACAAATTAAAAGAAATAGAAAGTGACGCTCAAACTCCAATGATGTTTGGTTTTGCAAAAAGTGCGTTATCCAAAACTAATTCACTTATAGAATTATTGGAACGTGAAAGGAAACGAGTATCAATAAGGAAAATTGCATGAATGAGAAGGAAAAAAATATAACTCCCATAGAGCTTTTGGAAATTCGTTCCACTCTGACAGAGAGCCTACTCTTTGGTGCACTTAGAAAAGAAACTTTCGAAGAAATTTTCAAAAAACTAGAAACTGTCTATTTGGAAAATGAAATACTGTTTAAGTTTTTGGAATCTAAAAAACTTCAGAATGAATTTGAGCAGTTCTGTGAATTAGGAAGCTCAGATTAATTCTTTACCATTTTCCCACTGGACATGATTGGTTTTTTAATTTCACTTTCGCTCTAACAAAACACATGCAAGAGGAGCATTGTTCTGCCAGATGAAAATTTTTCCAGATCAAACTGCAATCCAAGCAAGTCTGAAGTCTTTTTTCAGAAATAGATTTTTCTGCAAATATGTTAAGTGAAGAATCGGCCATCAACTGTAAACTCTCCTAAGTTAGTCCATTGTAAAAATTCGTATTTATATCTTCTGAAAGTAGTTTTCCAATTTGGGATATAACAAGTATTGCATACGGTTATTGGAGGCCTGCAATAAAGATCACAAATAGGGAATGCTCTTTCTCTACGATCAAAAGCCCAACCACTGGGACAGGATGAACATCCGAATCCAAAGTCACAGCAGATGACATTATCTCCCCCAAATGGAGGGATATTTATTTTTTGAGGATCCCCAAAACCTGCCGATGAACCACAAGCCGTACAATCTGTTACATTTGATCCAAGATCTACTTGGGATATGACAGTATGCCACTCATTTCCAACCGAATAGGATCCCGATGGAAAAACATCGTATCTTGTATTCCCGATGTCCCCCACCCAGTGACCTCCGAAAGCATCGAAGGTTGGTCCGCTAGGTGGGGTTATGCGAAAGGGCGAAAAATACCGTCGCCTTTATCCCAATATGCTAAATTCCCTTGAGTGCGAACTCGAAAGATTCCGTCATCAAATCCTCCACCAGGTATTGTCCTAATGAAGTTCTTTGCTTGAGAAAACGAATATAAAAAGTTCAATGCGCCAACAGCAGATGTCCTTCCTGGACCCATGAATGCAGCTTCCAATTCTGCA
>JALOTI010000358.1 GCA_025457985.1 Leptospira sp. | reverse complement strand
ATGGGAGTTCCAAACGTAGCCATGACAGCATCTCCAATAAACTTGTCCAAACTTCCTTGAAATTTAAAAATGGCTCGAACCATCCTTCGCCTAAACTCCGTTAAGAACTGGGAAAGATCCTCTGGATCTATAGATTCCGAAAAGTTTGTGAAATTGCGAATATCGGAAAATAAAATTGTTACCTTTTGTCTTTTCCCTTTTGATAACAAATCTGGATCTGAAATGATTTCGGTTACCAAATCAGGGGAGAAGTATCGTGAGAGAGTTGTTTTCTGAGATTCACTAGAAGCAAATTTTTGCAACATAGAGAGGCTTCGATAAATTCCGTAACCCAAGGCAATTGCAAGTGTAAAAAACACGAGTGGTTTTGTTACTGCCAAATCGCTTACGATGATTTTATCAGTAAGTACGTATTCATTCCAATCGTAGGTGATTCCTGTCAAATTTTGAAGGCTAATAAAGAAGAATAAATAGTAAAAGAAAAGAAAACATAAAAAAGAGAAAGCTACAAGAGAGATTCGGTATTGGAATATAGCCAAAGAAAGAGGCAAAAGATAAAAAATGATCAATGGATTTTTAATTAAAAAATTAACATTGCCTCCTCCTTTTACGAAGTACCAATTCACTATGGTCATGGTCACCAAAAAGTTGTCCAAAAATATACTTACAAAATCATATCTAGTTTTCCAATCTGAGTTTTTCTTTTTAAGTATATATTCGTGAATTAAGGTATTTCCTAAATACAAACCAAGTGCAACAAAATTGATATAATATCCGATCAATGTATCTATATTGGTCAGATTGGCAAGTGCACTCATAAACAGAGAGAACCAAATCACATAACGAAATCGAACTGAAATTAATGCACCCCGACTTTCTTCCAAAGCAACTAGTCCTGCCATCTGTTTTGGAATATTTTCTTTTAAACAAAGGATATTATAAATTTGTTTTTTTAATTCATGAAACATTAGCTAAAGGAGACTGGTTCAGCTTATTGAAATTCCAAGTAATTTTCTTTTCTTTCTCAAAATTTAAGAAAAAATGGAATCTGTGAAATCCACCAATCTTTCTTTCTTTGGAATCACATTTTCCTATCTCGCCTTTGATATTGTTTTTTCTGCGCTCTCAGTCCTAAGTTTTTTTTCCAGAACCTTCCTTACGGAACTTTCTCTGGAGATTTATTTCTTCTATGCCAGTTCAGTTTTTGTTCTCTACTTTGCTGACCGACTTTTTGATGCTCTTTCCGAAGGTGGGATACGATCCGAACGGGACCTTTTTTTTCGAATTCCAAACGGGTTCTACTCCTGGCAACAGTTCTCCTTTTAGCTCTATCCTTTCCTTTTTATCCTCCATGTATTTGCCAATGTCCTTATGACCTATTCCTGCGATATCGATTGGGATTTACAAAAAGGGCGCAAAACTCTCGCTATACGACTTGGTAAAAAAAATACAAAATCGTATTTAAATTCCTTTCTCTGGGTGGGTGTTTTTTTATGTCTCTTTCTTCTAGTGTTCTTTCAAGAGATTCTTTTTCTCTATCTGGGAGTTTGTTATCTATGGCTTTTTACGGTAAACTTTGGAAACCTATCTCGAGAACCCTTCAAATCGGTTTGTGAGTTGAGCTATCTCCCTTTGAGTCTACCCTTCCTTTTAAATTTTTTCTCGTCCGATTGAGAATCCGAATTATTTTGGGTGAATGCTTTTCTTTTTTCTACACCTGACCGTAACTTTGGGAGGTTTTTCTTTGTTTTGGTTTCGTTTCCGAAATCAGTCCGAGTTTTCCGAACTTTCTCTGCTCCAAATCTTAGAAAAATCACCGAGACGATTGGGAGAAGTTCCCTTTTTTTTATTCTTTTTTAGTTTTCTCTCCTTCCTCTTGCTTCCATTGAGTCTCGGCTTTAGTATCTACCTGCACACGGATGCGAATGTTCTCGTTGTCATTGTGTGGATCATTTGGACCTACAATTGGTGCAAATACACGTTCTGGAGAGAATAAAATACTAGCTCTTTAGACCAAGTCTCATTTTCTGGTCTAAGGTAATCCAGGAAAACGGGGTTAAGGAATGAAAATTGTTGTTCTTGTAAAGCAGGTTCCGGACACGGAAACAAGTATCAAGGTCGGTGACAAATCGATCAACGAAGCGGGCGTAAAATGGATCATCTCTCCCTATGATGAATTCGCAATTGAAGAGGGAATCCGGATCCGTGAAAAAAGCGGTGGTGAAGTTGTAGCAGTGTCACTTGGACCTGACCGTGTTGTGGAAGCGCTTAGAACCGCTTTTGCAATGGGTGTGGATCGTGCGATTCACGTAAAGGTTGATGACTATGTAACTTTTGATTCAACATATACATCTGAGCTTTTAGCTAATTTAATCAAATCAGAAAATGCCGATTTAGTGATTGGAGGAAGACAGTCCATTGACACTGATAGCTCTCAAGTGGTTCTACAGATCGCTGAAAGACTCAATGTTCCTCATATTGCGATGGCACTCAAACTAGAGTTTGCTGGTAACAAAGTAACAGCAACACGTGAAGTGGAAGGTGGAACAGAAGTTGTAGAAACAGCTACTCCACTCGCTGTAACTGCACAAAAAGGTCTCAATGAACCAAGATACCCAAGCTTAAAAGGTATCATGTCTGCAAAGAAAAAACCAGTGGATGTAAAAAAACCAGAAGAACTTGGCGGCACTGCATCAAAACTAGAAGTGGTATCACTCGAGCCACCTCCTCCACGTATTGCGGGAAGAAAACTAGAAGCGGGAGATGCACAAGGTTTTGCATCACAACTTGTAAAAGCACTTCGCGAAGAAGCGAAAGTTATCTAAGGAGCAAATCATGGCAGATGTTTTAGTAGTTGGTGAATTAAAAAACGGCGAACTTAAAAAAATCTCAAAAGAACTTACCTCTGCAGGCCGCAGAATCGCGGATTCCATTGGTGGAAAAGTTCATACTGTAATCATTGCAGAGTCGGTTGACGCTTTTGCAGGTGACCTCAAAGCAGTTGGAGCAGATACTATCATCGCAGCAAACTTAGGTGATTTCAATCCAGAAGCGTATGCAAATGGAATCAATGCAATCATCCAAGAGAAAAAACCGGCAGTGGTTCTTATGCCACACTCTTCACAAGGAAAGGAATACTCCCCTCGAGTTGCGATCAAAGCTGGTGCAGGAATTGTGGCGGACGCAGTGGCTCTATCAGTAGATGGCGGAAAGGTTGTAGCAAAAAAACCAATCTATTCTGGTAAAGCATATGCAAATCTAAAAGTTGCATCTGACATCCAAATGTTTACTGTTCGTGCAAACTCACAGGAAGTAACTCCAAAAGATGGAGCGGGCGTTGTTGAAAAATCAGGAGCAGGTGCTGGAGAAGTTA
>JALOTI010000357.1 GCA_025457985.1 Leptospira sp. | reverse complement strand
GAAAATTTTTGCGAGTGAGAAGGCTAACCCAGAGAAGGGGACTGGGATCCTTATGGTGTGTACTTTTGGTGATGCCACTGACGTGGAATGGTGGCGGCAGGAAAAGCTTCCCCTCCGGCAAATTCTGGGCCGTGATGGTCGGTTCTTACCGATCCCATTTGGAGTGATAGATGTTCACCTGTTTCTTTTTTGGGACCCAAACGATACACACCTCCCGGCATAACAATGGACAATCTACCGAAAATCCATGCAGTCATACTTTCACATAACCATTATGACCATATGGATCTTCCCAGTCTTAAGGAAATCCAAGATCGGTTTCATCCGGTTTTTTATGCAGGTATGGGAAATAAAAAATTTCTAAACGATAATGGTATAACGAATGTTAGGGAGTTCGATTGGTGGGAATTCGACTTCATCCAAGGAATAAAGGTCAATTTTACTCCCACTCAGCATTTTAGTGGTAGGGGACTTTTTGATCGAGACGAAACTCTTTGGGGGAGTTATGTTCTGGAGGGAAAATCCAAATCAGTATACTTTGCCGGGGATACTGGATACTACTCACATTTTTCTGAAATAGGGAAAAAATGGCCAGGAATCGAGGTGGCCATTTTGCCAATCGGCGCGTACGAACCACGTTGGTTTATGGCACCTGTTCATGTGGATCCAGAGGAGGCTGCCCAGGCGTTTCAGGATCTAGGAGCTAAATATATGGTGCCGATGCATTATATGACCTTTGTTCTATCTGATGAAAAACTTGATATTCCTGTTCCAACGGCATTTAAGGCCTTAGAAAAACTCGGAAAACCAAAAGAATCGCTAGTTCCTTTAAAAATTGGTGAAACTCGGTTTTTTTAGTTCCATAAGCCTTGTAGAAATCGTATACTGACCAAAAAAAAAGGATGGTGAGCATGTTTCGTAAGCTTCTCACATTGATTGTATTCCTTGCGGCAATGACATTTGTCTCTGGGAATTTATTTGCCGAGGATCCGGCTAATGTACCAACAGATACCATAACACAAGAAGAGACAGGTCATTCTTCTCACGGGGAGGCGGTTCACCAAGAGTTACCTTATTGGTCCGTTTTACCTTTCGTGGCAATTCTTCTCTGTATTGCCATCCTTCCCATTGCATCCCACACCACAGAACATTGGTGGGAAAATAATAACAATAAGTTGATCATTGCATTGGGGCTTGGTTCAATTTCATTCATAGTATTGCTGATCTATGGATATGGCCATGCGATATCTCACACAATTTTTTATGACTATGTGCCTTTTATTATCCTGTTAGGTGCTTTATTTTTTATTTCAGGTGGAATCGTTGTTAAAGGAGATATCCAAGCAACTCCACTGAACAATACGTTATTTTTATTGATTGGTGCAAGTATAGCATCCTTTATTGGGACTACGGGAGCATCAATGCTCCTCATTCGACCATTACTTAAAACAAATAGTGAACGGAAACATGTGGTTCACACTGTAGTGTTTTTTATCTTTTTAGTATCCAATATTGGTGGTTCACTCACTCCGCTTGGAGACCCTCCACTCTTTCTCGGATATTTGAAGGGTGTTCCATTTACATGGACCTTTAACCTATTGCCTGAGATGTTATTTGCTGGAGTGATATTACTCACAGTTTATTTTATCTGGGACACATTGGCATACCAAAAAGAGAAGAAAGCCGACATTGCTCGTGATATCAAAAATGCAGTTCCTTTTTCTATAGAAGGGCAAGTGAACTTTGTTTGGTTATTCGGTGTCATTTTGGCAGTAGCTTTTCTGAACAGCAATTACATCCCACAGATTAAAGAAACACCAAGCCTCGGTTTCATTCGAGAGGCTGTTCTCGTTGTCTTGATAATTGCTTCGAAACTTACCACCAAGGAAGAGTTCCGTAAATTCAACAACTTCACTCTCCATCCGATCCAAGAGGTGGCGTATCTATTTATCGGAATCTTTATCACGATGATTCCCGCATTGGTTCTATTGGAAGCACATGGTAAAGAACTTGGAATCACAGAAAGATGGCATTTCTTTTGGGCAACGGGAATTTTTTCCTCGGTCCTCGACAATGCACCTACCTATCTAACATTTGGTTCTTTGGCGTCCGGTATCCTTACCCCACCAGGTTCAGAGGCACTCACCTTAGGTCAGTTTATCGGGAATGTTCAAGCCGAAGAGATTCTAAAGGCAATCTCAGTGGGTGCTGTGTTTATGGGCGCCAATACTTATATTGGAAATGCACCTAACTTTATGGTTAAGTCAGTAGCGGAAGAAAATAAGGTCAAGATGCCTTCATTTGGTGGCTATTTAGCATACTCGATGACGATTCTTGTACCTGTGTTTATCCTGATTACTTTCATTTTCTTTGTCTAAAACTATCGGGCCAGAGTAATTTCTGGCCCTTACCTATCTTTGAACCTAGAAACTCTAAAACAACTTTCCAAATCCGGATCCATTCAGTTAACCCCTCGCAAAGCGGAGCTTATGCGGGAAAGAAAAGAGATGGAAGACTTTTTGGCTAATTCAACGGATCCATTGGTTTATGGAATCCATACGGGTTTTGGGCCACATGCATTTCTCTCCAATGAAAGTATCGAAAAAGTACAAAAATCCCTTGTATATCACCTAACAGTAGAAAAGGTCTTTGATTCAGTTGGGAATCCTAAAAATGCGATTTCACATGAAGAAGCCCGAGCTGTTCTTGCCGCTCGCATTCATTCGCTTTCTTTGGGGGGATCTGGAATTTCTTTTGAAACTTTAGATATTCTGAACAATCTTTTAGAAGAAGATTGTATACCTATTATTCCTGAAAGAGGGTCTTTATCAGCCTCTGGAGATCTAATACCTTTGAGTTATATCGCTCTTGCGCTTATGGGTGAGAGCCATTGGACAGGCAATGGTAAAGAGAAAGCTCCATCAGTTCTACATCCAAAAAAAACTCAAATTCCAGGGTTACCCTGGATTCCCAAAGCAAAAGAGGCGATTTCCATAACAAATGGAACGACTTTTACCACAGCTCTTCTTGGCTTACAGATTCTGAGGCTTCGTAGTTATTTGAATTTAACGCTTGAGATTTTGGAATACCTGTTTTCTTTCCACAAAGTTTTTCCATCTGCATTTCTTCCAGATTTACATAAAAAAAAGAAGTTTTTGGGTCCTGTTTATGTGGCAGAAAAACTCTATCCAGTTGTTTCTAAGAATCCAAAATTAAAAATTCCTCAAAAGAGAATTCAGGATCAGTACTCTGTTAGGTGCATTCCTCAAATATTAGGAAGTTTATTTGATGAATTGGATCAAATCACGGAAGTCGTAGAATCGGAATTAAATTCCCTTTCTGACAACCCTGTTTTTTTGGGAGAATCTCAAGGATTTGC
>JALOTI010000356.1 GCA_025457985.1 Leptospira sp. | reverse complement strand
GTTGTAATGGGATTGGTAGGCTTTTTTGTGTTCAGCAGTAAATATCTGTTAAATGATTTTTTTAAAAATTAACTTGTATAGAATTGATTCCCTTGTTTCTCTGGTAATAGATTCAAAATATTACAGTTTTTTTAACCACTAAGTACTTCTCATCTTTTTTGCATTTCGGTCGCTTTTACTAGTTTTCCTCTGCATTTTCGTTGTTTTTTACCTAATCTCCTTCTCGGAAAGTCGTTTTTAATCCCATCAATTTTAAGAATCAAAAATTAAACTTAAAGGACAAATTATGTCAGTAAATATCTATGTAGGCAACCTTTCTTACGAAATGACCGAAAGTAAACTCAGCGAGCTTTTTTCCGCACACGGAGCAGTATCTTCTGCTAAAATCATTACAGACCAGTATTCTGGTGGATCAAAAGGTTTTGGTTTTATCGAAATGAAAGATCGAGGTGAAGCAGATCGCGCAATTGGTGATTTAAATGGTAAGAATATTCTAAATCGCGAAATGAAAGTGAATATTGCAAAGCCTAAAACCAATAATTGGAATTAAAATTTAAAAACATTTAGATTTTTCTAAATTTTTTTAATCTTTGGGCAATCAAGATTTGGGTTACAAACCCCATTTATTGGTTGCCTTTTTTGTTGCAAAAAGTATAAATTCTTCGTCAAGTCACACTGATAGAGAGGTTGGATTTGTATGGAAAAACGACTTGAGAGGTTTGCAGAAGTTTTAGATATAGGCATCTTAATTGGCGCAAGCATCGCTGTCGGTGCTTGGGTGTTTGGGACTCCGCTTTTTTACCGAACAGATGGTCCCGTTCTCTCGATTTTTACAGCAATTTCTATACTTATCATTGTTGGACTCAGGTTCGCTTCTAGAAATTTTCACCTATGGCCATTTACGGCTAATATTGCCTTTCTGATGATCATTGGTGGGGGCAATCTATCGTCCATACTAATGCTTATGTCTGCTCCCAAACTTCACATCAATCCAAATTCCATGTTAGTAATGACATCTATATTTACGTCTTTGGGACTTGTCTTTTTCAGTATGTATGAGATACTCTTATGCCTTAGAAAGACTCCTTCGAGTTTTTTGATTTTGGATGATATTTTGCTCCACCTAGCATTTGTTCCTGGGGGACTAAGCTTAATCGGGCATCTCTTTCAAAATCCTACTTACTTAAGCACCTCGATTGACCCTAGAGTGGGCATCTCTCCTTTGGAAATGGTGTTTATGGCATTTCTCGCTGTTTCAACAATTCTTTCGAACCCGAATCTTTTCCTTTGGAAATTTCTAAAGGGTGGACTTTCCAATCAAGTTACCTTTTTTGCATTATTTGCGAACCAATACATAGCTCCGATACTTTATCTAAAGTTTATAGGTTCAAATATGAATCCACAATCTTTTGGTCAAGAGTTGTTTATCTTCTTTGGTGGAGTGTTTGCAACCTTAGGTTTTCTTTTGATCCAAGCAAAAACATATGAAAAAAAATAGAAAGAAGATATAGAATGTAGTTTTGAACTGTAATATCTCGTCTAGTATTACTAATGAAAACAAGAATATTATACATTTCAACTTTAGCTTTTCTTTGTATACTAGTCTTCGATTGCCAAAAAGACCTAGCTCATCCGAAAGCAGCAGAATACTTAAGGCCACAAACTGTTCCAACACCATTGGATAATCCCACAACGCCTGAGAAAGTAGAATTGGGAGCGCAGCTATTTTTTGATCCGCGAATGAGTGGGTCCAACTGGATAAGCTGTGCAACTTGTCACAATCCGGCTATGGGTTGGGCTGATGGTTTGCCTGTTGGTTTAGGACATGGAATGAAGCCATTGCGAAGAAACACACCAACTATACTTAACACTGCCTACCAAGATTCTCAATTTTGGGATGGAAGAGCAAAAACCTTGGAAGACCAAGCTCTCGCACCAGTAGAGTCATTAGAGGAAATGAATCAGGATGCTTCGAGTATGATTGCCGAACTTGAAGAACTTCAAATGTATAAAAAATCTTTTGAAAAAGCGTTCCCAAACGAGGGATTGACGAAAATCAATGTTGCTCGAGCTTTGGCCGCATTTGAAAGGACGATAGTTTCAGGTGAGTCTCCCTTTGATCGTTTTTTAAAAGGAAATTCGAATGCTATCAGCGAAAGTGCTAGACGGGGTTTCGATCTTTTTGAAAACAAAGGTCAGTGTACGAAATGCCACATGGGCTTTAACTTCACCGACAATGGGTTTCATAATATAGGAATAAAGGAAAAGTCTGGTGTAATTGATGAAGGAAGGTGGGGAGCAGTATCTAAGGACTTTCCAAAAGGATTTAAGTTAAAAGTATTGGTGGGTGCCTTTAAAACTCCAACGCTTAGAGACGTAGCACTGACCTCTCCTTATATGCATAACGGAATTTATAAGACTTTGGAAGAAGTCGTAGAACATTATAACCGAGGAGGAGATGATGTAGAAAATTTAGACCCCAACATGGCAAAATTAAATCTAGCTGAGTCCGAGAAAAAGGATATAGTAGAGTTTCTAAAATCTCTCACAGGCGAGCAGCTAAAGATAAAAGTTCCAAACTTACCCCACAACTAGAAGTTTTCATATAAGAGGTAAAATTATGAAAGAAATAACAAAAAAGAGCATTCTGATAGTCGTTGTTTTAATCCTATTCGGAGGAGCATTGTTGGCTGCGAAAGTACATACGGTTGCGCAAGAAGGTCGTAAGTTTTCCGTTGACCAGCTAGAAATTGCGGTCGGAGACACCGTAGATTTTCCGAACAAGGATGACTTTTTCCATAATGTGTATTCTTTATCACCATCGAAGGTTTTTGATTTAGGTTCCTATACAAAAGGCAACTCGAAAAAAGTAACATTTGATAAAGCGGGTGAAATCGAAGTTCGTTGCGCCATTCATCCCGAAATGAAGATGAAGATAATTGTTAAATAATATTATGAATCATAGCAACACTAGAACAAGTGCAAAGTTCCAATTCGTTCAGTTATTGTTTCTCATTGGTTTTCAATCGTTATTATTCTATTGTGGCCCATCAAAGGAAGACTTAGCGATTGCATCCGGGAAAGAAACATACCAAACTTACTGTGCTTTGTGCCATGGACAAGAAGGGGATGGGAAAGGAAAGCTTGCGATCGGAAAAATGCCTGCACCAGCCAATCTTACCTTGTCTGCAATTCCGGACATAGCAAAAAGGGAGATAATAATAAAAGGTGGGGAAGCGGTTGGCCGATCACCTTTTATGCCACCTTGGGGTCAAGAGTTTACGGAAAAGCAAGTGGACGATCTGATAGCATATATAAATAGCATCAGCAGAATAAAAAAACATTAAAAGAAAATAAAATACAAGTATGATTAGAAATTTTTTTT
>JALOTI010000355.1 GCA_025457985.1 Leptospira sp. | reverse complement strand
CGGTGTATCAAACAACCGATATTATGTTTTTTTTAAGACTAAGGATCCTAACCTTTTCGCTTTTTTTTATTGGATGTTTTATTTGGATATTTCATAAGCTCTATAATGATTTTTTCTTGGCTGTTCTACTTGCTATGGTTATCCAAGTAAACCAAGCGTTTTGGTTTTATAGCCAACACAATGACACACCACTTATACATTCCTGTCTTCTTGCTCTCCTTTTTTTATGTACCGTTTACTTTCTCAAACAAGGTCTCTCCAATAAACATCTAGTTTTACTTTGGGTTCTCCAACTTTTTACAATTTATTTTCACCAGTCAAATGTGATCCATTTTGGGATGGTTCCTATCGCCCTCTTTCTGTCGCCTAATCGAACATTGGGGAACAAACTGAGAACTATTGCAATCTACCTCACATTACTCGGTGTCGTTACCATGCTTTCGTATCTTTTTGTAGGTTTTATCATTCTGAAAAGAGGACTGGGCCCTTTGGACGAAAAACATTTCAGTTTTTGGATGTTTTTGTATGCGGCAATCAATCGCTGGGGAACAAGTATCGGTGACGACAAGAATTATGTTCTATATTTTTACCGAGGGATTGGTGATTCCTTTTTAGTATTTCAAAATGTAACTGCGAAACTCAGAGTCAATCTAACTGAATTTTCCAAACCAAACCATCTCCCATATAATCTCAATCTTGTGTTTTGGATTTCTAGCATAGGGATTGCTCTCTTCAACCTTCGGACCCTGTTCCATAAATTTAAGAATGAAATTTTAATTCTTAGTTTTTGGGTTTTTCCTTCGATTGCTTTTTATACTTGGTGGGAAGGCTATTTTTTTGAATTTTGGGTGGGAACAAATATTGCGTTATGGATTTTCCATAGTTTTGTTTTGATGAGTCTCAAATCCAAATCCTTCCCCCTCTTCTCTAGGGCTTTGCTTCATTCCATCTACTTTTGTTTATTTCTTTTTTACTTTTTGACCAATTTTACCTTTTCCACTCTGCCAAGGTCCATTGGGCCAAAATTTGGGTATATTGAAGGAATCCAGGGACCTGTGGAAAGACTTGCCAGTGAGGAAATCTATCGTTAGTATGGAGCTTTATGTTATTTAATTCGGTTCAATTTTTAATTTTTTTCTTTGTCACGATCATCGTTGGAAATCTTTTAAAGAACCGGTGGCAAAAGTTCTTTTTTTTAATTGCGAGTTATTATTTTTACATGGCGTGGCAGCCCGCCTCCATACACTGCGAACTGCCTGCCGAGTCTGGTTTCAAATATTTTACGGACAAACTGTACTGCGATTTTTCTATCAATCCATACATTGCAATTCTTTTGTTTTCCACCGTAGTGGACTACTTTGCGGCTCGCTGGATTGAAAAAAAAGAGGATGGTGACGCACTTAGAGGTTACTTACTACTTCTTTCTTTAATCGTCAATATTGGGACGTTAGGTTTTTTTAAATATACAGATTTTTTGTTAGGTGTGATAAATGATCTTCATGTATTAGGTGATTTTCAATTCCCAAAACAAAATATTATCTTACCTGTTGGAATTTCTTTTTATACGTTCCAGTCGATGAGTTATACAATTGATGTATACAACCGAAAGATAGAAGCAAGAAAATCATTGTTAGACTTTTCTCTCTATGTTGCTTTTTTTCCTCAATTAGTGGCAGGTCCCATCGTTCGCGCGGAAACTTTTTTTCGAGATTTAGACTTTCGACTTCAGGTTTACAAAGAGCATATTGAAGCAGCATTTGCTTTAATTCTGATTGGATTTACTAGAAAGATCGTATTCGCGGATAATTTAGGAAGAGTGGTTGATGCTAGTTTTGCAAATTATCAGAATCTGAGTCCGATTGAGATATGGACAGGTGCTCTCGCTTTTGGATGGCAAATTTATTTTGATTTTGCAGGATATACTGACATTGCCATAGGAGTTGCCCGTCTATTTGGATTCCAATTTAATGCTAATTTTAATTTTCCTATGAGCTGTAGGAATATAGCTGACCACTGGTCCAAGTGGCATATATCTTTCTCTACCTGGATAAGAGATTACATATACATACCGTTAGGTGGCTCTAGGGTGAGCAATCTGATGTATATACGCAATATTTTTATAACTTGGCTTTTTGCTGGTCTATGGCATGGTGCGGCTTACCATTACGTTGCTTGGGGAGTATGGCAAGGGGTAATGTTACTTTGTCACAAATACTATAGTGATACGAGTTTAGCAAAATTCTTAAATTCATCAGGAGGATGGCTATATGATTTTTTTGCCAGAGTCCTTACAATGTTCTGTTTATCTTTTGGATTCATCATGTTTCGAGCAGAATCGATGGAAAAAGCTATCCCAATGATGAAAGCCCTTGTTTTTATCCAAGAGAATGACGTACCTGTTATGAGATGGATCAATTATCGATTCGGAATTCTACTCTTAATCTGTTTCATTGCCTCTTATTACTTTTCAAAGCGCCAAATTCCAACCCTATTAACAGGAAATTGGATGAAGTATAGTTTGTTTGTTGTCGTCAACGTACTGATGTTACTTCTGTTTGGAGTTACAGAAAGTCAGAATTTCTTGTACTTCCAATTTTAATTTTTATTCGGGAAATGGTATCATGAAAGAATATTTGCAATTTATATCAGATAAAAAAATAATTACCGCTCTTGGAATTCTTTTGTTTATAGAATTTGCTTTTCAGATTGGAATCTACAAAACGTTTCTCAAAAAAAATTCATACGCATCGAATATCAATCGGATTACTGAACATGTTGTATCCAAAAGAACAGAACTCGATCCAGATATTCTAATCGTTGGGACGTCCGTTGCCTTCGAAGGATTGAGTGTTCGAATTCTAAACGAAGAATTGTCAAAGTCTGGCTGGAAAATCCAATCCATTGCGATTCGTGGTTCTGAGATCATAGTCCAACACAGGGTTCTTGAAGAATACCTGGATAAATTTCCAAATGTTAAGTATGTAATCCATGTCCTCGAACCGGGTATGGCATGGGTTGATCGAAAAGATCTTGTAACTCCCACATTATCGATGTTATCCGAACTTGGAAATTGGGAAGTAATCCCAAAGTTAAAGGAATTTGAATATGATATAAAATTTAATGACTATATGTTTTTGCTTTTTAAATCAATAGCCTATCGAAAGGATCTCTCCGATTTATTTACGAATTTTAACGAACGTATAAAAGCAATCTCTCGAAATCGTCTTAACCCTAATAAAAATCCTTGGGATTATGAAAATGACCATCCTGAATCGATGGAGCCATATGGTATTCTTGATCTTGACGATTGTATGAAGCGAATGGCAGAACACTATCCGCTGGAAATTCCAAAGGGTTCAAACAAAGACCATAGACGTATGATCTTTGA
>JALOTI010000354.1 GCA_025457985.1 Leptospira sp. | reverse complement strand
ACTGTTCCGTTGTCACCGCCAGTCGCGATCGTTTTCCCGTCCGGCGAAATGGTGACACAGTTCAGTTCGGTCTTTGCAACCTGTCGATGGACTGATTCCCTTTTTAGAAACTTTACGATCAAGGGGCAAAAAATTAGCGCTGGGAACCTCGGCTCCTACTACCAACGTAGTTTTTACTTTGGATTCATTAAATTTACGCAATTACTTTGATTGTATTATTGATGGCTCTCAAGTAAAACTAGGCAAACCAAATCCGGAAGTTTATTTACTCTGTGCAAAAGGAATTGATTTGCCACCAAACGAATGTGTTGTGTTTGAGGATGCAATTTTAGGTATCCAGGCGGGAAAAGCGGCGGGGTGTACTGTCATAGGAGTTTCGACTTCTCATAAGAGAGAAGAGCTTTCGGATCATGTTGAAACAATTATTGATAATTTTTTGGATATAGAAAAATCGCTAGATACCTTCTATTTAGATAAGTAGACCGAGTTAGGAAACTGATTCTATCTCCAGGAACTCAGTTTCATTCTAAACTCGCAAACTACCACGAAATCCTCTAACTGCATAGTACGATTCTGCACCATTATGATATGTGAATACATGATTATATCGTCTATCACAAAAGAGGGCTCCACCTAAGTCTCTTACAGTTTTGGGTGTGTCTATCCAGCTAGATGTTTTTAAATCCAATTCCTACCTGTTCCAATTAATTATCCACTGCACCAATAGGGAGGATTCGAAAACCACCATGAATACGTTTGTCAAACGAAGTGAAACCACCGAAGTGCATGAGTTCCTTTTCTGTGAGATAGGTTCCTGATATGTTCCCATTCTTTTCCGGAAAATAACCGGTCAAGGAGTTGTTGTTTAGATCCAGAACTGCAAAATTTAATCGATCAATGTTATTAATTTGTGAAAAGGATCCGTGGAGTATCGCCCTACCAGAGGGAGTGATTTGGAGGTCGGTAACAGTCGACCCAGAAAAATTAAAATCTGGAGTAACAACACTATTATTAGATAGATTGTAACATGCAAAATTGGTATAATTAAGCCCTCCTATAAAAAGGAATGCACCCCCAATACAAAGTCTATCATTCCAAAAGGCAGCAGACTGTACGGCGTCATCAGGAGCATTTGTAAAAAACACATTGGGTGCCTGTCCATTGTTCCCACTGATTCGGTGTAAGTAAAATACGCTACTTCCACCGATACCTGTAAAAAATCCTCCGGCAAAAACGAAATCTCCTCGCTCTAACATAACAGCCGCCTGACCGCCGACGGCTGTAGCGTCCCAACCAGTATCAATGGCACCGGTATTTTTATCAAATGCAGCAAAGTTGAATCGAGAGAGATTTTGCGCGGAAATAAACGTGCCAGATACAAAAACCTTATCCTTACCGAGATGAATCTCACTCACTTCATGTGTCGGTGATAGACCGAATCTTTCCTCTGTTAGGCTCAAATCATTTTTGTTCAAACTTACCATTGCTGTGGTATTCGGAACATTATCGTAATTTTGAAAGGCACCTCCTATGTAAAATTTTGTTTCAGATGCACGGATACGGGTTACGGCTTGGTCCAGTTTAGGCTTCCATTCCGTTGGCCTTCCTGTTTCTCTACTCAATTCAACTAGGTTGGTTCTTTTCACACCGTTCACAGAGGTGAAAACACCAGGCACAACCAAACGATTGCCCAGAATAATTACAGCGTTTAAAAAGTTCGGAAAGGCTTCAAAACTAAAATTGGGATCAAAATTGGTTAACTCATACGATGTTAAATCGATAGCAGCCCCATAGTTTCTCTCCTTTCCAAGGATTGAAGTAAATCTTCCGAAAAGAATCAAACTGTCTTCAAATAAAAATAGGCGGAAGATTTCATTATCTGCATTTAAGTTAGGTGATCCAGGAACAAGTCCCCCATTCGAATTATTTAATATTGCAAAATTTCCAGTTGGAACGTTATTGATTTCGTTAAAATTCCCAGCAATAAAAAGTTGTCCATTTCGATATTGGATTGCTGTTGGACCACCTCCATTCGTAAAATTCACCGCAAAGCCACCAACTGCCCCACCGATTCCTGCTAGAGTATGTACAAAGAATGAAGAAGTGGCGGAATCTCCGACGGAAAAAACTACCTCTATGCCTGTATTTGTATTTCCAAAGGCAAGGTCACGGATGTTCGTATTCATTGGCATAGTTGGAACCCAAGTCGAATCAACCAAGCCAGTGGGTAAAAAGATGCGAGCTAATGAATTAAAGGTACTTCCAGCAATTTGCGAAAAATTTCCGCCGATATACAAATAATCTCCGTCTTGTTTGAGCACATAACCAACCTGAGATAGACCTTGGAGATTTGCGATCCAAGACGTATCGACGGCTCCTGTCCTTGCATCCAACCTCGCTAACCCCGTTCGCGGGATCCCATTCAGGTTCGCAAAATTTCCTGTGACATAGAGTTTGTCATTATATCGGACCATTGCATATATGGCTTGTGAGCTGTTGGTGACTGCACCAGTAAAATCGGTATCAATCGTACAATCCTTTTTTATATGTGCCAAACCTCGAATGGAAATTCCTCGGACGGAAGTGAAACTTCCTGAAACATAAAAACCACCTTCCCCATCGCCTGTTGCGGCGTTAGAAGAACCGTTTACTTCAGGGTAGGGGCATTCCTTTCTGTTGATCAGGATGCCCGTCTTTGGATCGAGGACGGCAACATTCCCAACATTTGGTCCCACATAACTAAAGCTTCCACCAAGTAAGATTCGTTTTTCATCCATATAGGCTGCGGAAACAAACCCTCCATGTATTCCCCACGGATCAAAATCTCTGGGAAACCCTGGCCAACAGGATGGAGATATATCCTTTATCAAAAAACGAAGTATTGTTGCTGTTAGGTAGGATTCGGAACTGGGATCACAAGCATTTGACAATTTGCTCGGTTTACAAGCGAATAAGAGGAAAAAACAAAATACAAAGATCAGTATTTTTAGATTCGTTTTCATAATTGAACCTAATTAAAATTAAGCTAAAGGAATGGATTTAGTAAATCATTATTTGGGGTCTATTTTTTAAATTCTTTCTAATTTTTGCTTTCCGTATAACGCATAATTCCCAAAGTCAAATCATCTTGGATACTATCCATTCCACCCGAAAATTGAATGACAGTGTCAAAAACAATATCCAAAATTTCATTCAATGATATATCTCGATTTTGAATTACTAATTTTAATAGTTCTTCCTCTCCAAACATTTTGGTAGAACTAGGGGACCTTGCTTCGGTAAGGCCGTCCGTAAGCATAACTATCAAATCCCCTCGTTCCAACTGAAAGGTCATTTCTTCTGAGAGAATATTGAATACAGGAGTAATGATCCTTCCCATTGGTTTCAAAGAAATCAAGTCTCCTG
>JALOTI010000353.1 GCA_025457985.1 Leptospira sp. | reverse complement strand
TGCATAGCTTAGCCATGCACCCCGTTTCACATATTACCGAAAAGCGTTTTAGGCAGCAGCGTCTGTATTTGCAAGCGTGTCATTGTTGTTTTCACGTTCGCGAAGTTTTTTTTTCAAATTCCGCAATCAATTCCTGTGTAATCTCGAAAGTGGCTTTCGCCTTTTTGATGTCTTCCTTCTTCATGTTCGCTTGTAGTTTATACCGAAATGATTGAAAAAGATGCTCCAAATTTGGTGATTTTCTTCGAGGATTCTTGTTGTTGTATGCATTTCCCCACGGGCTTCGCTTTTCCTAAGCCAATCCTGTGCTGTGCTAATGGCCTCTTCCAAAATATCGGCCGTATACTTATCCTTCTCAAAATCAATATTCCAGCCCTTTACTGGTCGCGTAACAACATAGATGTCATCAGGAGAAACCACTGTTAGTTCGGCCGCATCATGGCGGACGATAGCTTTTATGTCGTTAATGGAAAACGAAGTGCCACCGGGATGATTGTGTAACACAACCCAGTCCTTCATCAGCATCAAAGACGACTCAGCAGGATTCACATACTGGACTGTACCCTTGAAACGAGCGATTTGTTGGTTATTTCTGAAGAAATACAGATACTCCACCGCAGAGTGGCGGATGAATTCAACGAATTACATGGAAGGTTTTGCCGTCGGAACACTACCAGGGCTGACAAATAGAGTCTTCAGGAAGGAGAAAAAGTTTCGAGGTTCAGGAAAGAAACTATTTTGTAATGTCAATTATTTCGTTTGTCTTATATAAATTAACTATGTATTGCGACTTAATTCGAAACTGGCTTCTTCTTTTTACCGTCGGGTTTGTAGAAGCATTTTCCATCTTTATGCCGGGATCATAGTAAATGTTACCAATTGACATTTGTTCAAGGAATAGCTGGAAATCTGTACCTACTCCTAAAATAATGTTATTTCCATATTTGTACTGTCTGTTCTTGTCAACATCTATATTTGGAATAGATGGAACATAACAGGCTTGGTTATGCTTTTTAGTCCAGTGCAAGAGCAGGGAAGCAAAACTCCAAGCTGCAGTTTCATTCCCTTTAACATCTAGTAATACAACGCGTCCATTCGTGTTTCTGATTTTTCCACTATCTGTATCGAATCCGATTAGTTGCATTTCTAAGTTTGTCGACCTATTTCGAATACCCATTTTATGAATGCCACCAAAATTTATTCGGTCTTCTCTTCCTGTTTTATCAACATAACCATATTTTCTCAAGAAGGCTTCTACTCCGTCTGATTTATAAAGACCATCGGTTGGTTCAGGTGTCATAAGTGTTATAACAGCCGAATTTACTTTCAAAAAACTTTTAACACCGAATTGTTTTATTTCCCAACCCATAAAATCAGGTTCTGAGTATCCGTTCGGCGTGATTCCTAATTCCGCTTCCAAAGTATAACCTCCACAATTTGATGATTCACACGGGAGAATACGCTTTTTTCCGTCAAGTCTTTTTGATTTTATCCAGCCAAGCCGATGAATTCGCAACAATTCACTAATTAGTTTTTCTTTGTTATTCGCAGCTTGTGGAAGTTCTATAACTTTAAAAACGCCATGCTCAGACACAAACTTGGTACTGTAAAATTCGTTTGCAAGTTCAGAATCTGGTGCCGTAACAAAACCTAAAACCATTCCACTTTTCGCCACTGAAACAAACAAAAGTCTGTCGGCAAGCCTTTGGGTCATCAACTCGGAAGGAGGATTTTGGCATTTTGCCAAAAAGCCTGAAAATCGAACCTCTGGATATTTGGGGTAAAGTATAAGTTGCGCATATGGGGCAAGATACAATTTCCCATCCTCGCCAATCCAAGAAAAATCGATAGATGCTTTAAATCTTTCTTTATTCCAATCACCAGCTTCTTCGTTTCTGATTTCGGAAATTGGCAGGATGTTCAAAATGTCAAAATTTCCACCAAAGTAGATTTGATTTTTGGAGTTATCATTTGGAGAAAGTTTCTTGACATAGATTTTGCCGCAACCATTATTGATGAACAGTGACTTCAGGTTTCCGAGATTCATTGATTTTTAGAATTTCATTTAAGATGTTTTCGCCAACCGCTTGAATTAGGGGTACCACTACTGAATTACCAAACTGTTTATACGCCTGATTGTCCGAAACAGGAATAATAAACTCATTTGGAAATCCTTGAAGTCTTGCGCTTTCTCTTGGTGTCAAACGTCTGGGATTCTTACCTTCTTGCGGTATGAGAATTTCAGCACCATCTTTGTAATATCTAGCACTCATTGTTCTTGAAATGCCGTTGAGATCCGTGAGGCCGAAACCGAAACCATTTCCCTTTGCTTTATGCTTCTTCGAGTAATCTTGTAGATAGTTCCAAAGTTTATCAGAAAGCGTATATTTTGGATCAACATCTTCTTCTAATATATCTTTAAATACAACATTTGTCATTCCCATTTTGGGGAAATCAAATGTCTCCTCGTTTCTAAAAAGCGATTTTTTGAAACCAACGATAATAATCCTCTCTCTGTGCTGTGGAACAAAAGACTGACCGTCCAAAACTTTGGAGTAGATGGAATAGCCTAATTGTTTTAACGTTTCTTTTATCACCCTAAAAGTTCTGCCTTTATCGTGTGAAACCAAATTTTTAACATTTTCCAACATAAATGCCTTCGGCATTTTATGCCCGATGATTCGGGCCACGTCAAAAAATAAAGTGCCTTGGGTTTCATCTAAAAACCCGTGAGCCCGCCCAAGCGCATTTTTTTTTGAAACACCGGCGATAGAGAAAGGTTGGCAAGGAAAGCCCGCCAAAAGAATATCGTGATTCGGAATCGCACTTTCAGAAATCTTTGTAATGTCTCCAAACGGTACTTCCCCAAAATTTGCCTCATATGTTTTTTTGGAGTAGGTATCCCACTCGCTTGTAAAAACACACTTTCCTCCAAGATTTTGAAATGCAAGTCTAATGCCGCCTATACCAGCAAATAAATCAACAAACTTAAACTTTGGATTCGTCGGAGGTGGAAAGGGAATATCCCACTGAAGGGGTAGATAGTATTGGAAGTCAGGGTCTTCAGATAGGTTTAACTCTTGATGTAGGTTAGCCAAGTAGTTTGTGGCGGCGGATTTGAAATACTGAGATACGCCATTCTGATGATTCTGAAGGTAATGCGTGAGGTTCGCTAAATCATTACTATCGGTTTTAGTCACCTCTATTTTAAGCCGGGTTCTGATGTCTGAGTATTTGCTGTTCATAATGCAAGGTTGTGGTTTTCGTAAATGTAAAACTTATTCATGTACGAAAAAACAATTTTGAGCTTCTCAATTTGGTGAAAGCAATGATTGCTCAATCCACAAGTGCATAAATATCACGGGTATTTTAGGCAATTTTTGCCCAAAACGCCCGTGATGCAAACCGAGTCCTACTCTACTTCTCCACATACTCCCGCATAATCGAGCGGATGCCGCGTAGTGGAATCACCACCCAGTCGGGGCGGTTGTTGAGTTCGTAGCCGAGTTCGTAGATGGCTTTTTCGAGGATGAAGATTTGCAGTAACAAATCGAG
>JALOTI010000352.1 GCA_025457985.1 Leptospira sp. | reverse complement strand
CGATATTCCAGAAATCAATACCGTACTTTTTCTTAGACCAACAGAAAGTTTAACCATATTTTTACAACAATTGGGTAGAGGTCTTCGACACTTTCCGAATAAAGACTGTTTGACGGTCTTAGATTTTATTGGGATGACACATAAAAACTATCGCATCGATAGAAAATTTGCATCACTACTCAAACGAACAAGAGGTCGGTTGCTAGAAGAGGCGGAAAGTGAGTTTCCAAGTTTGCCATCTGGTTCTGCAATCCAATTAGAACGAGTAGCTCGAGACGAAATTCTAACAAAAATCCGAGAAGTTTATGCTAACTTAAATCATCTAATTCCGGAGTGGATTCAAACTTGGGATACCCACATTTCTGGAGAATTGAACTTTAGCAATTTCATACAAGAAACTTCAGTATCGGCTATCTCAATTTTAAAAAAGTACACCTGGAGTGAATGGAAAAATATTGCACAAAAACTTCCTCAAGTCTCAGATCCAGATATAACTAAAGGTAAAAAAACTTTACTGCGAATTTGCCAGAGAACTTCACCAACCATTCTCAATGCATTCATAGATATTGCAGATGGAAATGATTTCTATATTCAAGATTCATTATATTTACAGACGAGTATTCATTATCTTATCTGGGGTGAACCAGCACAAAGGATCGGGATTCAAAACTGGAAAGATTCATTAGATAAGTGGAAAAAAAATCAATCTCTTGTTAACGATGCAAAAGAAATTGCATCTTGGGCTCTCAAAAATTACCACCATTCCATTAAAAAAATAAACTTACCTTTCCCTTGTGAATTGGAACTGCATGCATCGTTTGGATCGATCGAAATCAAGGCAGGGCTTGGCTTAGCAACGATAGAAAGCCCAGGACAGACTGGTACGGGAGTTCTTCACGACAAGAGGAACAAGTTCTACGTTCATCTTGTTACGTTCCAAAAGGAAGAAAAAGATTTTTCAACAACTACCATGTACAAGGACTATCCGATCAGTCGAACCAAATTGCATTGGGAATCGCAAGGGTCCGTTTCCTTAACTTCCGAAACCGCAAGGAATTATCTGAATTTCGAGTCCTTAGGTTACACCATCCTCTTTTTTGCTCGGATCCAAAAACAGATAGAAGGTGAAACCTCCCCATTTCTATTTTTAGGCCCAGCAAAATCCCTACTCTCGTACGAAGGAGAAAAACCAATCTCAATGGTCTGGGAATTGGAATATCCCATGCCCGCGAAGTTTTTCGAGGAGTCCAAACCCCTTTGACTGCATCTCCCCACTAAGCCCCTTTCCAGGGCAAAAAAACTCCATATTTGAGACATAAAGTTCTTAAGTGCGAAGAAAATTCGACCGAATTTGGAAAAGAGCGAGGAAGATGTATGTTTGAAGCCACTCAATTTATGAAGACCCAAGACCTCCTGGAACGAGGTATGACTGCGGCCACCAAACGAAGAAAGGTGCTTACGGATAATATTGCCAATGCAGATGTCCCTCACTTCAAACGCTCTGAGGTTGTGTTTGAGTCTATGCTCAAAAGAGCTCTGGAATCCGAAAAAATTGAAAAGGAAAAAGCCGTTCCAACAAAAATATCTAACGATCGTCATATTGAATTCTTCAAACCTTTGGACTACCGTGAAGTAAAACCCAAGGTAAACCTGGACTACCTAACTACAATGCGCCCTGACGGGAATAACGTGGACATAGAAAAGGAAGTCGTCGAAGCCAACCAGAACCAAATGTCCTACAACCTTATGATAGAAAGGTTAAACCAGAACAATCGACTTCTAAATATTGTTATGCGAACAACATAATGAGAATAGATTTTAAAATTAGAATGATAGAAGCGGAGTAAATCTATGGGAATGTTTGACTCAATCAATATATCAGCAACGGGACTTTCTGCCCAACGGCTAAGAATGGATGTTATCTCGAATAATATTGCCAATTCTACTACCACAAGGAATACCAATGGAGACGGCCCCTTCCGCCGTGACAGAGTCATCCTCACACCTATCAACCTTCGAACGAAATGGAAGAGCCCTGTGTATCCTTTTGGTGTATCTCCTGGAGATGGAAAAGGTGTTAAGGTGATGAAGATTGAAAAGGATATGAGCCCACTCCGGCTCACCTACGACCCTACCCACCCCGATGCCATCCAAATTGGTCCTAAAAAAGGATATGTCGAAATGCCCAATATCAATATTGTCACTGAGATGACAGATATGATCTCGGCAAGTAGGTCGTATGAAGCCAATGTCCAAATGATCAACGGTTCCAAAGCCATGATGACAAAGGCAATGGAAATCGGTCGGGCATAAATTTTAAGAGACATAATTTTTTACTTCGGGAATCTAGCCGAAGTGCCGATATTTAGGCAGAGGGAACAAAAATGGTAAATCCGATATCGAATCTTTCCACATATATTGCTTCGACAAAAATGAACTCAGAATCCCGGGTCCACTCCCTCCTTCCTAAGGGTGACCACGTTGCAGTCAATCGAACGAACGAACGACACTACGGAAAGACCAATGAGGCAAAATCTCCTGACGAGGTTGCGGGTACATTTGCGGATGCACTCAAAAAAGCATTCGAACAAGTGAACGACCAACAAGTCGAAGCAGACGAACTCACACAGAAGATCGTTTTTGACCCCAACTCTGTCGAACTCCACGATGTAATGATTGCGGCGGAAAAAGCTAGGATCTCTCTTACATTTGCAAAGACTATGGCGGATGGATTTACAAGAGCCTATAGAGAACTAACAACACTTAGATAATTTATAGTTTTATCAATCCTTAGGTCGGCCGAACACACGTTCGACGGCCTCAAATCGAATCTGTATCTGGTCTTCCACACCTACCCGTATTCCTTTCTTTAAAGCCTTGGTACTTATTTTTTCTTCATTTACGTAAATCACCCAGCCTTCTTTCCAAGTATTTCTCTGGCCGTTCACTTCCATGATTTCTTCTGTGGTGTTAGTTGAAATAAAACGAAGTTGAGGATCTTCTTTTTTTGATAGTTCCGCAAGAAGATTCAATAGATCTTGTTTTTCATAGAGTGATGAAGGAATTCGTTTTGTTTCCTTAAATTCGTCACATAAAAAGTGGATTCGAATCTCAGGAACTCTCTCGTCCATTTCGTCTGAATCGGCATCTAAACCAGACGCAAGATTTGCAAAATTTTGACAATAAGAACTAGAGATACAAATAACAAATAAGGAAAAAACTAATAGGATTCTGGCAAACATTACATTGAAGTTTCGAATGCGAACTGGTCCTCTAATCCATTTTTGAATTTGATCTTTCGAATGCATAGACGAGTCCTTGAGCATTAAGATTAACATCTAAGTCTAAAAGTTTCCAATCCTTTGGTGTTAATTGTAATGAGTTACGATTTGCTAATGTTTGAATCATCTCTTTAACTTTGG
>JALOTI010000351.1 GCA_025457985.1 Leptospira sp. | reverse complement strand
TCTCTTCGTTGATGGCGAAAGAAAAAGGTTTGGTTTCCGAAATCTTTTCTGATGAAACATTGGTGGAATCTACGGAAATTTTGGCACAGGAGATTGCAGAGTCTGCTCCGATTGCCGTAAAGGCAGCAAAAAAAGCCATACAGGCTGGTAGAGAAATGTCTCTGAAAAATGCGGTTCTATGGGAACGACTCTGTTACATGGCGACGATTGGGACAGCGGATCGGCGCGAAGCACTTTTGGCATTTTCAGAAAAGCGTAAACCAAACTTTAAGGGAGAGTAATACGTGATATTAACGGGAAAAGAGATATTGAAAAGACTTGGTTCTGATATAAAGATCGAACCATACGACCCTAAATTGTTGAACCCAAATTCATACAATCTTCGACTCCATGAAGATCTTTTGGTTTACTCCGAATTTCCTCTTGATATGAAAAAACCAAATCCAGTTAAGAACCTTAAAATACCGGAGGAAGGGATTTTACTCGAGCCTGGTGTATTGTATTTAGGACGTACTATGGAGTTCACGGAAACCCATAATTTAGTACCTATGTTAGAGGGTAGGTCAAGCATAGGTCGACTCGGAATGTTTGTTCATATTACTGCGGGTTTTGGAGATGTAGGGTTTAAAGGATTTTGGACTTTAGAGATTCAAGTGACTCACCCTCTCAGGGTTTACGCAGGTGTGCAGATTTGCCAGATATTCTATCACACGGTTGAGGGAGCAATCGAGGAATACAAATCAGGAAAATACCAGGCTAACCAAGGTATCCAACCTTCTCTTCTATATAAAGATTTCGAGAAGTAGAAGATTCCCCTAACACCGATTGATTGGCATTAGGGGATCGATAAAACTATTTTTTCTTAAACGTACAATCCCAATTTGGTGCGTCCAAGTTTAAGTTGCCTAATTTGAGCCAAGTATTTGTTTTTCCGATAAAAGTGAACGAACAAAGAGTTCCTTTCAGATCCAATCTATTCCCGCCCTCAAGTGCAGAAAACTTTCCGCAGTAAGTTTTTCCATCTCGTGGGTTATAGATCCGACCATTCTTGTAAACACCTTCACCAACGTAATCAAATCCAGTTAAGAAAACCATTCCTAGATTAGGTCGTGTTCGAAGTTTCGGATCTTCATTATTATGGTCAAGATAGGGCGTTCCTGGAACACCTTTGTCTTTATCTTTTTCTGGATAAAAATTGTCTTTTATGCAAACAGTCTTTCCACAGTATTTGTCACCACATTTGAAGATTTCGATGACAGAGTCTTTTTCAGGCGGGATGTAACGACCAATAGCCACATCAGCTTCCTGAGCCAATAGCGAACCAGCACTTAATGTGCAAAATAGAAATATAGAGATAAGATACTTCTTTTTCATAAGGATCCTTCGATTGTATTTTTAACTCCAATAGACTGACAGGATTTTGGTCTTTGGCAAGCTTGATTTTTAATTTTTAGACAAGGAGCAGGGGAAAATTTCCCCTGCTGGTGAACTTAGTTTAGGCTGGTAGCTTTTTCTAGGAGTTTAGAAAGTTTTACTACATTTTTGTTATCTGGATCAATGGCTTGCGCTCTTGTTACATAGGTCAAGGCCCGGTCCGTATTACCCATAAGCCGACTAACATCTGCTAAGTTAATTAAGTTTTGGAAATTTTCTGGATCGTGTTTTAATGCTTCTTGGGCAGCTTTTAAAGCGCCTTCGTAATTCCCTAGCTTCTTTTCTGACATCGCAAGGTAATACCAATACTCTCCAGATGCTTCGTTTTCTTTTAAAAATTCGGTGAGAACTTTTGATGCGATGTCATATTCTTTTCCTTTGTAACTAACAAGGCCTAAAA
Source organism: Leptospira sp. (assembly GCA_025457985.1). Classification (GTDB taxonomy): domain Bacteria; phylum Spirochaetota; class Leptospiria; order Leptospirales; family Leptospiraceae; genus Leptospira_A. Next base: position 2,134 of record JALOTI010000351.1, on the reverse strand, counting down.
ATTTATTGAGTTTTTGGTTGCTAGGGTCACTCAAAAAAGCTTTTTTCATCACGGTGATGGCGCGTTCAATTTCACCATTTTGGTATAGAACTTTCCCCTCTTCAAAAGCACCGTTTGTTGTAAGAGCCTCATCCCAGTTGTCATCCGTAGCATCGAAGAATTCTGAGACGGGCTGGTTAAGAATATCATTAACGGGTTTAGCTTTTGGAGTAGAAAGTTTATCACCTTTAAAGACTAAACTTAACATTGATATATCGTCAGTGATCTCACCCGCATTTTTAACAAGTCGTTCAATCTCGTAAATATCCCCATCCGCTTGTTCCACATAACGCAAGACTAAAAATTCATCTTCATTGATTGTACGAACATCTTCGTCAGGGGTTAAGTCAATATCATCGCGACCATCGGATCCGAGTATGAGTTGGTCGCCTGGTTCCAATTGAAAGGTCTGAACTTCAAATGGATATTCAGAATCTAATCCTAGTTTTCTGAGTTTTAGTTCTTTTTCTATAAAGCTAGCTTTTCCATCTCGATATAAAATAGTAAACGGGTGCTCTGCATTAAAGTACCAACATTGACCAGTTTCATCATCAATGAGCATTACTGTAGCAGAGATTACCATGGTTCCACTAAATGTTTTGAATACAGAATTGACTTCTTCGTAAACATCAGTGAGCCACTCTTCTGGGGTTCGATTTAAAATACGTTTATTTCCAGCAGATCTTGCCATGATCGAATTCATAACAACTCCCATGACTAGGGAACCACCGGCCCCTTGCATGGATTTTCCCATAGCATCTCCGTTCATAGCCATTGTATATCTTCGAAAATCATCAGGTTTACCGAGTTTTAAGTTACCTGTGATACAAATATCTCCACCTAAATCACCAGTTTTATTTCGAAATTCGAAGGTCTTCTTTTGGTGAACAAAAAAATCAGAGGAAATGTTACTTGATTTGTTCGCATTAAAAAACAGCGGTTTGGCGAGAAGTGATGTGAGAAAATAATCTCCATCCTGTTGTACCTTCAAGCGATGGATCTCGTCCATTTTTTCTTGAAGTTCTTTTGTTCTTTCTTTTACTTTTTCTTCTAGGTTTTCTGCGTAATCTTGTAATTCTCTACGTGCATCTCGAATGGATGTTACCATTCCGTTAAACGATTCCGCCAGATAACCGATTTCGTCATTTACTAGAATGGGTACTTCTACTTCTAGATTCCCTTGGTTTACCTTTTCAACTCCTGAGAGTAAAGAATAGAGCGGATTCACAAGCGCTGAACGGAAAAACAAAGGAAAAACAACAAGGAGAACAAACATCACAATTCCGAGAATCACAAGTTCTAATTTTGCTGACTTGTGCATATAGGCTCGGTAGTCTCTATAATTAAATCCAACTTCGTAGTTTATTTTTTTGATTGGATCATAAGACATATACGCCACGTAATGCGATAAACCGTCTAAATCCTTTCTGTAGTGGCGTGTGAGATCAGGTTTAAAATATCTAAAAAATTTCAGCATTTCAACCTTTAGGTCTTTAAAATATCTAAAAAATTTCAGCATTTCAACCTTTAGGTCTTTGCCAGAAATTTCTTTTCCATCCCAGTTACAGTTATTTACGTGTTTGAGTATCGCGTCGCGGAAACTATCAACGTTTTTAACTTTTTGGATATAAGCCATTCCTTCTTCGCAAAAATTTTCAGGCAAGATATCTGAGAGTTTGTTGGTGTTGATAAAAGTTCTTTTGTTTAATTTTTCGACGAGTTTCTGAGTTTCGGCCTTTAGCTCCTCTCCTTCTAATTCTTTGTTTTCGTCTAAAAACTGGACAATTGCATCCTTGTAACCAGCAAAGTAGTAAGGGGTCTTGTCGAGTAACGAAAGTAAGTTAGAACGATAAGCCTCAGTTTTTAAATTCTCTAACTCGGAATATAGAGAAGTATTGTATAGGTCTGCTACAACTAACGGAAGATCTAAAGATACTTCTTTAGGAAGGTAATGCTTTCGAATTGTCTGAGTGTTCATATCATAATCAATTATGAATAAAATATCTAAAAAATTTCAGCATTTCAACCTTTAGGTCTTTGCCAGAAATTTCTTTTCCATCCCAGTTACAGTTATTTACGTGTTTGAGTATCGCGT
>JALOTI010000350.1 GCA_025457985.1 Leptospira sp. | reverse complement strand
ATAGAGATTTTAAAACACCTAACCACAATCCTATGAGAATGATACCAGCCATAGAACCAAACCAGAAAAAAGGTCGAAAGGCAGTATTCCAAATGTTTAATTCAAAAAACTTCAACATAGGAATATTACAGTAGCTGATTGGATTAAGAATGCATTGACCTAAGTCAATGGTTTTCCGAAATTAAATGTAATAATAATTTTCGATCAAGAATTACAATACTTCCCTTTTGTATTTCAATACAACCTAGATCTTTCAATTGTTTTAACATTCTGGAAAAGGTTTCTGGTCTTAGATATAATAGAGAGGAAATTTGAGTTTGTTTTAAAGATAAAAACTCAGGATTGCTATAGAATAAAAAATGGGCAACTCTCTGCAGTGAATCCATCGTCAGTCCGCGATTGATAGCCAGATTCAAAGTTTCAATTTTATTCGTAAGAGAATGGATTAGAATTTGGTTCCATTCAATACTGTTTTTTAACTTATCCTTTACTTCTGTTACAGACATTCGTCTAACAATACTATCTTCAGAAAATCTTCCGGAGGCTGGATAGTCATTCCCTTGCAAAACTGCCCATTCGGCTACAATCTGAACGGGAACAAAAAAAGTGAGAGTTACTTCGTTTTGGTTTCCATCGACCTTAAATATTTGTAGTTTTCCAGAAACTAAGAGATCTATATATCCGACGGAATCACCTTGGTGGAATAGAAATTCTCCTTTGCTAAATCGCAGTTCTTTGCACTCCGAAAATGCCTTTTTCAATAGATCTGGTGTGGGTTTCTCTAAAGAATTTGATATCATCTGGCTAAAGAAATCTTTTTGGATCCTTTACTTCTTTTTCCCAAACTTCGGTAGTTTCACTTCTGTTTCTTTAAATTTTTTCCAGAGTTTAGCAAGGGTTACTTTCCAATCTTCTTTTTCTAGCCTAGTTGGACTTAATTTATCTCCAGGGATTGGATTTGTTTCATGGATTTTTACCATTTCTGAGACGGGAACAATAGCAGCGATACCAAGATCGATTTTGAGATACTTCTTCTTAATGATTTTAAAATCTAGTTTTGCTTGGAGGAGTCGCACAATTTCTAAAATGATGGTCCATTTTACCTTTGTAGCAGTCAGAGCTGAATAATTTTCTGTAAGCTCATTATAAAGTCTTAATGTAACCTTTGGATTTGTATGAAATAACAAAAATCGGAAATGGACATTTCCTTTTAAATCTTGAGTGATAATCAAATCGTTATGAGTGAATTCTCGAAATGGCGGAAAATCCACCAAACGTACCACAACCGAATTGATTAGATCCAAACTATTATAAATTTCCGTTTCGGGATGAACCTTGATGGAATAAGTAATATCATCTTCAGGAATTACATCTTTGATAAAGCTAACAAAATTGACTTTGTCTTTGAATGGAACTTCTTTGAGAACTTCGAGTCTCGAAAGTTCAATAATATCATCCATCACGTTTTCTATCGAAGATTTGATTTCTTCCACGTCCTTGACCAATTTTTTGTCCTTTGATTTTGGAAGGCTTTCTCTATATTCATAGAGTTTTTCCTTCATTTCTCTCAGAGGACCCGAAATCATGGCGTCCATATAGAAGAAGATTTTCTCACGGAGTGAATCTGCTTCTTTGAGTCTATCAAATCTACCTAAAAGTTTTCTCTTCATCATCAAAAATTGAAAACGTAATGCGAGAGTCATTAAGACCAAATACATTAGAAAACTTTTTTCCAATGAGGAATCTGCATTCAGATAACCGCGTTCGATCATCACTTCTTTTAAGATGGAGTAGAGAAGATAAATTAAGGCTAAAAAATGGATTAAAGAACCACGAACACTGTCTCTTAATTTGTAGAATGTGACGAAAATTGCATACCCTATTACAATGAATAGGTGGAGATCCCAATATCCAATAAAATTGTACCAAAATTCAGGCTTTGCTATGATTGCAAAGATCGCCAAAAACACTGCATGGGAGTAGAGATAGATATTTTGGTATTTAAATTGTTTTAGATCAAAAAAGTCCTGGATAAACTTGATAAATCCGTAAGGAAGTAAAAATAAAAATCCATACTCTATAAATTTAAAAAATGCAAAATTGTTCCAAATAAAGAAACGAATTTCATTACGCGATAACTCAAATGCAGAAAATCCTAAAGCCAGAATGCTAAAACTAAAGTATTCTTTTTTATCTCTAAGTTTGAAGTAGTTGATAAAGAAAAATAAAGCTATGAATAGATAAAATCCAACAAATATAAGTTCAACGAGAGAATCATACAAATTTCCATTGATGGCTTCTTCGTATGTTACAATTCGAACTGGGCCCGTAATGATACCTGCTGAAGTTGTAAGGTTTGACTGAATTCGAATGATTAAAATATTTTCCCCTTCCAGTAACAAGTCGTGTGGAATTGGATAGATACGAGGTCGGCCAAACGCATAGTCTTCTGGTTCTTCCCCGAAGGCCGAGTTATTTTTACCAATCAAAACCCCATTGACATAGACTTCATCAGATTGGTAGATTCGCCCCAATTGGAGTGCCAAGGACTTTTGGTGCTGTTCTGTCGTAATTTCAAAATTCTTGCGGACCCAAATGGAACCACGGTAGCTACGATTTATATTTCTAAAATTGCCCGGTACTTTGGTAACTTCTAAGTTATTGGCATTGAATTCTGGACTTAGGATTTGAGCTGACTCATCAAATAGTACACCCCAATCTTCACCATCTAACTTAAGTACAATCGTTGATTCATCCGTAATGCGTGAACAGTGAAAGCTAATGAAAATTGAGAGACAAAGCAAAAATCTTCTAAAGTTCATTATTTTGGACTCCTAATCGGGAATCGCACGGTGAATTTTGCTCCCATTCCTTCTTGGGATTTGAGTTGGACTGTACCACCTAAAAACTTAGTTGTAACATCTACAAGAGTAAGACCAATCCCTGCTCCTGGGATATCAGTCTTTTTCTCTTTATATCCCCTGACAAATTTTTGAAAGATAGTTTCCATTTCGATTTGGCTAAGTCCCAAACCTTCATCCATTACAATCAAATTGTGAAAACCATCTCGATTAAAAAATTCTACACTAATGGCTGTTTTAGGATCTGTATAGATATAAGCATTTTCGATGAGTTGCAATGTTACATACGAATACTCAGCCAAGCTTTAATTGAGACTATTTACCGAATACTTTTCATTTAGCTTGCACACACTGCAATATGACCTACACCGGTACTTACACATCCATATCCACATGTACTTCATTTTGCCTTCAGGAGTCACTGCTGTGCATATCGTTCACAACTGAACTACTAGCATTATACTGTTCGAAACAAGAGTAACATTCAAGTCCTATTCCACCACTGGTAGACTTAAGCACTCTATTAACGTCAGTATACAACTATCCCTAACTGCTACCCCTTTCAAAAAGTGAAAATAAAA
>JALOTI010000349.1 GCA_025457985.1 Leptospira sp. | reverse complement strand
CTTCTTCCTTTGATGTTAAAGTAAAAATATCAAACAAAGAAAGTAAAGCCGGTACATCTTTTCGATATCCTGTAAAGATAACTTTTTCTGTTATCTTAAGTGACTCGGCCAGTTGTTTTAACTTTCTTTCCAGTTTTCCTTCGCCTACAATCATTACTTTGAAATCAATTTGAGTTTTCATTTTTGAAATAGCTTTGAGTAAGGTTTCTTGGTCTTTATGGTCTACAAGAGCTGCGACATTTCCTATAATCGTTGTTTTTTTGGATAAACCAAACTCTTCTCTTAGATATTCGTGTGGAGTAGATTTAGAAAATCGTTTGAGATCTATTCCTGAATAGACTGTAATTAGTTTTTGTGGTTCTATATCGCTTTCCATCATCACTTGTTTGATCTTATGTGATACGGGAAGATAATAATCATTTGCTGGATGTTTGTATTTCCAACGACTAAAAAATGTAGATTTTGGTTTGAAATCCACTCTTCTGGAAACAACTAGTGGGGAACTTAAGTGTTTTCGTTTGGCGAAAAGTGCGAGGCTATGTGCATGGGCCGTATGAGTATGGATTAATGAAACATTTTTTTCCGTACAAATTGTCCGTATTTTTTTTACCGCACTAAAGTCAAACTCACTCTTCATCTCAATTGGTAAAAATGGATAACCATTTTCTTCGCACCTTTCTTGGAGAGGTGAGTTTGGTTGGCCAATCACAAGTTGATGTATCTTGTTATCACTTAATCCCTGAACTAGGTAGAATAATTGTTGTTCTCCGCCACGCCATTCGCGTGAGGTGTTGATATGTAAAATCAAATTAAAGATGTTTGGAATGATCGTATTCGAGAGCGATGATGGAACCCATCACTTTAAAACCTTGTGGTGCCTCGTTAACCATTCCTTCTCCGTGAAACATTACTTTTACGGAGTCCATCATGGCATTGATTATTTTCAATCCTTTTCCCATATTCTTATGTTTTTGGTGGGTTCCATTATAGGGAAGGGCATCCGGTTTGTTGTTTTGGTGGGTTTTGATATGATTTAAAAAAGTGGAAAAGCAGAGGGATTTGTCAGTCTTGAGTAGTTCTGGATCTGTTTCCGGAACCACTTCCTCACCTGAAAACCCAGATCCATAATCTAGGATGTAGAGTGTAAACTTGGAACCTTGTATCCTCCACCGACATATTATAGTTTCATCGCAGGAGCAAGAAACATTGGCGGAAACAGAATTGGTCAGAGCTTCGTCAGAGGCTAATTCAATCTGCGCGATATTATTTTGAGGAAATCCGTTAGCCTTAAGTGTATGTCGTAACTCTCTACGAAAGTACTTCACGCAACCCATGTCAGGCGGTAGAAACATGACATAGGAGCCCGGTGAGGGACTAAGCAGTAGAGGTTGATCCATGTGGGCTTCCAATTGCCGTTTTTCCTGTTATATTGCAAGTATACGAATTTTTTTGCAGAAAAAAAGTCAAAAAAGCCAAATTAAACCTTACAGATGGAAAAAAGTTTCTTTGCCGAGGAGCCCAGGGAATCGGCCCAAAAGAGTCATTCCAAGGCGATCAATTACGATCAATTAGATCTGGATTCCCAGTTCCGAAGCAAGTCCTTCCATTCTCTTTTGTAATTTTTCAAATCCGAGTAAATGAAAGAGGATGGGAAGCTCCAATCCATGCGATTTGCCTGTTGTAATGGCTCGTATCGGCATAAATAGCGATCTTCCTTTTTCCCCAAGAGCCTCTCCAATCTTTGCCATTGTCTCTTTGTATTCATCAGGCGATTGAGGTTTCGTTTCTTTTACGGCTTTGTAGAACGCTCGGGCTACCTGTTCCCCGTTTCCTTCTCGTATCAGCTGTTTTGCCTCTTCGTTTTCATAACGAACGTTCTCTATAAAAAACTCTTCGATATAGGGAGGAGCTTGGATCAGTCGGTCGAGGTAAACACGCACGGAATCCAGGATTGACAGAAGTTGCGGGTGGTTCCCGTTCTTAAATTCATCTGGAATTTTACAATCTTTTAGAAATGGTTCTAAGTTTTTTCCTAATATTTTAATGTCGGTATCTCGGATAAATTTGTTCGACATCCAATTGAGTTTAGATTTAGGATTGAGGTAATCAGAAAGGCCTAACATATCGAGTTTGTTAAAGTCGACTGTCTCCTTTTCTTCTTCTTTTAGTTTTTTAAAAACATCGAATGTAGCTGGGGATTTAGAACATCTTTCTATATCAAATATAGAGCAGAGCTCTTCGTCAGGCATATATTCTTTTCCATCGGGGGAAGTCCAACCCAGCAATGCCATATAGTTGCGCATCGTTTCACTAGAATAACCCAAGTCTCGGAAGGCAAGTACTGAGGTCGCACCTGCACGTTTGGATAATTTTTTACCATCCGTGCCAACAATCTCACTTGCATGCGCAAACCGAGGTAGGGGAAATCCAAAGGCTTCAAAAATTAGAATCTGTCTTGGTGTATTGGAAAGATGACCCACTCCTCGTATAACATGAGTAATCTTCATAAGAGCATCGTCGATCACAACAGCATAATTATAAGAGGGAAAGCCATCAGACTTTACGATGATAAAGTCTCCAATGAGTTTGGATTCAAACTTTACTTTACCTTGGATCATATCATCAACAATGACAATCTGGTTTGGGGTTTTAAATCTTACTGTAAAAGGGAGGTTTTCACTTAAGTTTTTTTGAATTTCTTCTTCGGTGAGATCCGAACACTTACCATCATAGATATAAGGAATACCCATGGCATCGGCCTGTTTTTTTTTGCCTTCCAATTCTTCTGGCGTACAAAAACAACGATATGCTTTTTTTTCTGCGATCAATTTGTCCGTATACTCTTTGTAAATATGTAGTCGTTCGGACTGAGTGTACGGACCATGAGGACCGCCAACTCCTGGTCCTTCATCCCATTCCATACCAAGCCATTTCAGTGATTCTAAAATTACCTTGAAAGAGGCTTCGGTTGATCGGTCTTGGTCGGTATCTTCTACTCTGAGTAAAAATTTACCCTTCTTTGCTTTTGCATATAAGTAATTGAAGAGAGCTGTTCTTGCTCCGCCTACGTGTAAAAAACCAGAAGGAGATGGCGCAAATCTCGTTCTAACTTCAGTCATTTTATATCCTCTTTGATTAGAAAATTGCCTATTCTTTTTGTACCCAACGGTTCTTTTGTTTTAACGGAAAGTGAGTTGGCAAAAGGTGGAACAAAATATATCACTAATTCTCCATCGGAGAAAATTAATTTGTAAAACAAACGATCGTATTCGGTAGAATTTCTTTCATAGAGAATTTGATAGTAATCATAATGAGAAGAATCAAATTCCGTAAAAACTTTTTCGCTACCAGTCACTTCAAAATGACTGACAGGAGAAAAAACATTCATATTACCAGGATTATGCGTCCAAACTAACTTTTTCCCGTCGGATGAAATCAATCCTTCTTCTCTAAGGATCGC
>JALOTI010000348.1 GCA_025457985.1 Leptospira sp. | reverse complement strand
GTTTTTTAGGTTCCAGCGAACTCAAGATTTCGGAAAAATCTAAGACTCTAGAGATAGATTCAGGTTCCATTACTCTGCGGATTTGGCGAAAGTATATGTCTTTTAGCAGAGGAAACAAATTCTCTACTTTACCAGAATAGGAAAATATGTCAGCTTTCAATAAAGGATGAGAATTAAGTAGGGATTTAGTCTCCCCTACTCGCAAATGTGGATAAAATTGATTAAGGTTCAAATCATCCCAAAGATTCCGATTCGGAGATTTTGAATGTGAGTTAAGAAAATCAATTGCCTTTTTGACAGCTAACAAAACGCCAGATACATCTCTACCCATTTTGGCAATAGCGTCACCACTAAATGCTAGTAAGGTTGTAGGATACATTCTAGTATCATTGATTATGGAATTGGGACTTACTTCCTTAAAGTCATGATAATTTCTTAAAAAAGGGCTTAAAAAAGGGTCCGAGGCAATTCCCAAACAATTTGGTTTTAAGAATTCTTTTTCTTCAAGAAAGCCTGGAGTATCGACGTACCTAATTTTGATTGGATTTTTTGGGGCGTATTCTTCTAAAAATTTTTCAGCTAAAAAACGTTCCACAGAATTTGTATGGGGAACAGGGATAAAGTAAGCTTTGTTTCTAGTTAGATCTTCTGGTTTAAATTGGAAACGTGAATAAAAGGACAAGGGTGAGTGGTATAAATACAATCCTTTGAAAATTCTTTTTAGTTTTGATTTTTTTAAATAGAAGTCTTGCAGGAAACTGATAGTTGTAATCTCACCTGCTTCCACCCGACCTGCGTCTAGTAAAGAATGTATGGCTTTGTGGTGTGTGTTGACGTGGAGTGTGACGCGAACGCCAAATTCCTCAAAGAATCCTTTTTTGTAAGCGAGCACAATAGGAAGAGAGCTAAGCCTACTTGTAATGCAAATATTGATCACATGGCAACAATCTCAAGATATGAGATCGTTGCCAAATCTTTCTAAACTGGAACTACATATCAGTTTAAAAAATCTGTTAAAAGCTCCACATTTCTTTTGGTGAACTCAGAGATCTCCTTTTCATCCATAATCTTTGCCGATAGAAGTGCAAGGTCATAAATTACTTTGGCGAGCTTTTTCCCTTTTTCTTGGTTTACCCCTTCAAAGGTTTTTAAGGCATTTTTTACCAAAGGAGATTTGATGTTCACAAGAATTGTGTGAGATTTCAATATGGACTTATTGTCCTCTCTGTTGAGCATTGAATTCATTTCAGTCATTCTTCTCATGAATTCAGGAAGTAAAATGATGCATGGAACATCCGATGACTTGAGTGCTTCTGTTTTTACGTCCACACCTTCGGCTGGAAGAATAGCTTTAAACATCTTTACTATTCGATCAGATTCTGTTTCATTGTTTTCATTGACTACTTCTGATTTTGATTCTTTGTCAACTATGTGGTCTGTTAATTCGGCATCTACTCTTTGAAATTTAGCATCAGGATTTTTCATTTCAAGATGCTGAATTAGGTGACTGTCTATCTTAGAATCAACTAACAAGGCTTCCAGTCCCTGGGACATTAAAAGATCCATGTATACTGAATTCATTTCTGTTTCATTCGCATAGAAGATCTTGTTTTGATTCTTTTCCTTATTTTTCTCTTGGTATTCTTGAATCGTGGAATATGTACCACTCGAATTTTTAAAGATGATGAAATCCTTCATAGACTCATAAAATTTCTCATCAGTGAGTGCACCATATTTAACAAATAAAGAAATATCTTCCCAGTTTTTTTCATATGCTTCTCTATTCTTTTTGAAATCTTCCGTTAGTTTGTCGCATACTTTTTTTATGATATGGTTAGATATTTTTTTTACCAAAGGATCTGTTTGCAGATAAGATCTGGAAACATTTAACGGTAGATCAGGAATATCTATAGTCCCTTTTAGTATAGTTAAGAACTGAGGACTCAGCTCGTTTGCATTTTCACTCACGAAGACATGGTTACAAAAAAGTTTGATACCATTCTTAGATGCATCTAACTCATGGGTAAGTTTAGGAAAGTAAAGAATCCCTTGCAATCGAAAAGGATAGTCAACGTTCAAGTGGATATGGAATAACGACTCACCAGAAAATGGGAAGAGATAGGAATAAAAATCTTTGTATTCTTCAGGTTTTACTTTGGAAGGCTCTTCTGACCAAAGAGGTTTTTCTCGATTCGCCTTCTCTTCTTCGACGAAGATTCCAACCGGTAAAAAGTCGCAGTATTTTTTGATGAGCTCCTTTAACTTCCATTTGTCGAGATACTCTCCCGAATCACCATCAATATAAAGAGAAATATTTGTTCCTCTCGATGATTTTTCTGATTTTGTGATCGTAAAATCCGTACCAGATTCACTTTCCCACAGGACAGCTGGCTCTTCTTTTTTATAGGATTTTGTTTCAATTGTAACTTTTTTGGAGACCATGAAGCTTGAGTAAAAGCCCAATCCGAAATGACCAATGATCTCGGCTTTATTTTCAGAGTTTTGGTATTTTTTGGCAAAGTCTGTAGCCCCGGAGAAAGCAATTTGGTTAATGTATTTTTTTACTTCCTCGCTTGTCATCCCGATCCCATTGTCCTCAATGGTAAGGATTCGATCCTCTTTATTAAATTTGAGTTCAATTTTATAATCCGATCCGCCGTCAAATTCTTCGGTCAGGGAAACTTTTTTGAGTTTAGTAATTGCATCACTTGCGTTTGATACAAGTTCGCGGAGGAATATATCTTTTTCAGAGTATAACCACTTTTTTATAATAGGAAAGATGTTCTCCGTTTCTACACTGATTTTTCCTTTTTCTTCTGCGCTCATAATCAATCTCCAATTTTTAAATGATCTAATATAGTAATGAATTTATTTGTTTCGGTTTTAGATAGGCTCCGAACAACCTCTTTGAAATCAGAATCAGGATAGTCTTCTTTGAGTTGGACTAGGTAATCAGCCTGAATTTCTTCAAATCCCTTTCTCAAAAGGAAATCCTTTAGAAATATACCTCGTTTCTTTCCTATCCAAAGATTCCAATCTGCATATTTAGACTGTCTCTGTTGGAATAGAAAAAATCTCTTCAACGCAAATCCAATTAAAAAAATACAAATTCCTCCGAAAAAATAAGACAGGATTGATACAAACGGAACGGTTGTTTGGTTTGTATTAACCTGTTTGGGCGCAGGTTTTGGAACCAACTTTACTGTTTTAGGTAACAACTCGATTTTTTTGTAATTTCTTGAATCCAAAGAGAAAAATGACAGGGATATTTTGGGTATAGTGATTTCACTTTCTTCTCCAGTAGGTATGCTATAGAGAAATATGGATTTAGCAAAAAACCCAAAATTTCCTTTTGCGAGTTTTTGAAAATTTCGAGACTTCTTTTCTGAAACCAGTCGAGGTAGCAGATCAGATGATTCCATTTCGGGAATAATCCCATCCCCGCCACCTTCACCCGAGATTACGAT
>JALOTI010000347.1 GCA_025457985.1 Leptospira sp. | reverse complement strand
TGCGGTATTTAGCTCCTGATTTCCTTTTCGATATTGGCAACCCGATTCGAACTCACAGTTTTTCTTCAATCCATCTTTAAAAAAGGAAACCAGCGAACTAATCCCTTGTTTGACCTGGTTTTTATACTGATTTATCGCAGAAAGATTTTGAGTAAAATAACTATCCGTTTTTTGTACTTCTTTCATATAGGTTTCGTATTGCAATTGCAAGTTGGTAAATGCATTGGAAAAATCTGTTAATCCAGTAGTTTCCGTTTGTTGCAATCTATACTCCCACTCGCGGTAAGAATCTACGAAACGCTCTTGTTCCAAATAGTTTGTTTTTTCAAAATCATTTAATGATTTAAAATATTCAGTTTCATAAATACGATCCAAATAGGCTCTATCGATCGAACCCGTATTCAATTTCTGTAGAAAAAAAGCTTCATTTTCATAAAAATTCTGGCTTGCATTGAACTCCCATTCTGCGAGCATTCTTTGCTTTTGTGTGTCTAGACTGCGAAACGTTTCATCTAAGTAGGCTTCGTTTTCTAGATAAAAATCAGAATATTGGACTGTTTCGAGAACTTTCCATATCGTTCGATCTGCAATTGCCTCCCATTCATTTTTTTGGATGTTGAGATAAGATATAACAGATTGGCTCCATTCTTCATACGTTTTACTAAAGTAACGATCCCTATACATAGGTAGATGTTCTTCTGAATTGTATCCAGGCATTTGCAATTCGTACATTGTTGCCTGTGAAAAAATCGGTAAAGATACTATAAAAAAACTGATGGATAGTGAATAAAAACGTGATAAATATACATTGAACCTGTTAAAAGTTTGCATCGAATAACCTCCTTTTTAGGAAGGTTTCGATTTTAGATTTTGGTATCTTGTTTTGTGAAAAAAAATTGAAATTTAATTAGTAAAATATAAAATACAATACTAATTGCGATTAAATGAAATAGAATCAAACCAAGAGGTAGGCAAAGGATTACGAATCCAAAAAATGCTAAAACAAATATCGAATGCTTTAAATCATGGAAATGAATCCTTTTTTTCTCAGAAATAGATTGTAGGTGCAGTATCCCAATAGAACAGGAAACAGACGCAATCATTACTTCTGCTAATGAAATATTTATATATACGCTAACAAATCCCAATGTTCCCAACAAGAGAAAAAAGATTCCATACTTAGAAAGATTTGTAAACCGATCCATAATAAAAAGAAGGATAACCGATGATATTAAATAAATTATCGAATCCGTAGATATTTGGAATGGCTGGTTTTGGTGTCGCTTTTCTAAAGAATAACCTATATTATTTTGGATTTTGATTCTTTTCAATAGTTCTTCTACCCTTTTAAAATCAATACCAACTCCGCGGATGAGAATTCCTAATACTCTTGACTGGTTTTTTCTTTGAATTCGATCTGGAATCCATTCCTTTTTTGTTTGGACAAAAGAATCTAAATGAATGACATCGTTTACCTGATTCGATTCTAAACTTAACCCTTTTGCTCTTTCAAATCTCATACGAACATCCGTTAATTTTCCTTCGTAAGATACTTTCTGAAAGATGGGCGGAAGCAATTTTATTTTTTGATTTTGAATCAAATCTGCACTTTGAATCCCGATATCACCAGTAAATTGATCCTCCCAATTTTGTACGCTTGAGACATATGGTGGTTTGAACAATTGTAATACTTCGCTAAAACATTCCCAATTCTGAAGTGTAACAATCGTTTCACTAGCTATATTTCTCAGTGTATCAAGATTTTCATGAAAAAACCAAACGATGTATTCTTCTGAATCAAGTTGAGCCTGGGGAAAATAAAAAAAACCATCTTCCGATGGGAGATTTCCAAATTGAGATTCATTGGCTTTTGAATCCAATTCCAAGTAAAACTTGGACTGTCCACTTTCCGCCTGAACGGTCATTGATTTCGTAAGACCACGAGTTAAAATTTCATCTTCAACTTGGCGAGTGATTCGATTCGTCTCAGGAAAACTTTTCCCGGGAGGGAAATCTAAGATAGCTGTATTCTGTTTGGTTCTTTCCATTATTTGGTGAGGCAATTGAAATAATTGAAAAAAACCAAGTAATATGAAGATACAGAATAGAGCAGTTGGATAAAATAGTTTATTGGTTTCCTCCATGGGTGAAAAAAGTTGATTGGGGAAGTGACCTAATAATGAATCCGGAAGACGAATAGGAATAGATACATACAAAAGTTTTGCAAATACAATTCCGCTAAAATGAATCACAGAAAATTCTAGACCAAAAAGAACAAATACACTTGTTAGGTTTATAAAAATTGAATAAAAATACCAAATTGACTTTTTTGAAATGGATGTATGCTTAGAAAAGCAAATAAAAATATCAATTAGAAATAAAAGCAAAATTAAAAATACAAAATCAAAAAATAGCATCCGCGACGGATTAAAAATAATTTCCACTTCCGGATGGGACCAAAGGAAGTGAAAGATTTTTGGCATTAATAATAGATTGGTAACTTCCGATTCCGTGTATACCAACAGTAATGTTTCCTCTTTCCCATTCCAACGAGTCGTTTGGTTCCTTGTTTTTTTTTCCAGAAGGATCGAAGAGATAGTATCCAATTTCACTTTACCTCTTTCGGGAAGATAAATCTCTGCTTTGGAAAATCTCTCTAAAGATCCAATATCTAACATTTGATAGTTTGCAGAATTTACTTCAACAAAAGGGAAAGAGATCGTATTTAATGCCCGTAAAATCTCAGTAGGTTGGAGTTTCCAAGTTTTGGAGATAGATTCAAAAATTTCTACGACGATTTCATTCGAATCTTTTTCTGAAAATTGAATCGAATTGATACCAGGTAAAGATTCAAAAAATCTCCTTATTTCTTCTTCGTAACCGCTAGGAATTTCATTTTTTGGATGCAAAAATCTAAAAGCAAAACCCGGCATTTTTATTCTGGATGTATGTGAAATTTTAGGTGTGTTGGCTTGTTTAGGTAATGTTTCCAGATTTTCAAAAATCAAATTTCGAATCTTTCTCTTCTTTTCATTTAAAATCTCTAATGATGAAAATTGTAAAAAAGTAATGCTCCTCCCCGGACCCGAATGGGATTCTAGATTATCATAACCTTGCGCTTGTTTAAGGATGTTTTCTATTGGAATCGAAATTTCTTTCTCGACGGTGAAAATATCTGCACCTGGATATAAAATTTCGATTTGTAACCAATAGGAACTTTCCTGATAGTTCAAACTTCCGATCCGGAGTCCAGGAAGAATTAAAATGCCTATTAGATTCAAAGCACAAAGAACTGGAAAACCATATAAGAATTTCATTCAAACTCGAATTTGATCCTTACGTAAGAATAAATTCCTGAATAAAGAGGGCGTCAGCGTACATTGCAAAATAAACGAAAAGATAAAACCTGGAACCAAAATAGACACAATTGAAAATGGAATTTCCATACCCTGGAAACCATACATATAAACTGGG
>JALOTI010000346.1 GCA_025457985.1 Leptospira sp. | reverse complement strand
AAATAGACAAAAACCACAACAGAATACTTTCAAGCAGAAGGTAACTTACACTGGTTCGTTGCTGGAACTGCTATGGTTGCGACGACTTTTGCAGCTGATACACCTTTGGCAGTTACAGAGATCATTCGTAGCCAAGGAATCGTTGGCAATTGGGTGTGGTGGTATATGGCTATCGGTGGCTTTGTTACCGTATTTTTCTTTGCCAAACTTTGGAAACGGTCGGAAGCCAAAACAGATCTCGACCTCATTCGAATACGATACTCAGGGAAAGAGGCAAAATTTTTACAAGGTTTTAAGGCCATCTCTATAGGTCTCATTCTGAACGTAATTGTTTTAGGTTGGGTGAATCTCGCTATGATTAAAATCCTTCCTGTTTTCTTTCCAAATGTTTCAATTCCAACTCTTCTTGCGATATTACTTATATTTGGTTTGTTCTATACATCGGTGGCAGGACTACGGGGAATTTCGTATATAGATGTATTTCAATTTTTTCTTGCTTGGGGTGGCTGTTTACTGTTTGCCTATTTTTCATTAGGACTTGATAGAATCGGCGGAATTTCCAATCTATTTTCAAAAATCCCAAATTCAAAACTCGAATTTTTCCCAAATTTTGAGAATTCAGAAATTAGTTTTTCCCATTTTCTAATTTTAATCACTGTTTTGTGGTGGTCAAGTTGGTATCCTGGAAGTGAACCGGGTGGAGGTGGATACATAGCACAAAGAATACTTGCTACACGAAATGAATCAGCCGCGGTAAAAAGTTCACTCTGGTTTGTTGTTGCCCATTATTTTGTAAGACCTTGGCCTTGGATCATTGTGGCTCTTGTTTCGTTAGTTCTATATCCTGATCTATCCGAAGAGCAGAGTGGGCAAGGTTTCCTTATGGTTTTAAAAGAAGGAATGCCACATGGTATCATTGGTTTATTACTATCGGCGTTTCTTGCAGCTTACCTTTCCACCCTCGCGACTCATCTTAACTGGGGTGCCTCTTATCTTGTCAAAGACTTATGGGAACCTTTTCTACAAAAGAATAAGCCAGATCGCTACTATATTAAAATTTCCTATCTACTCCAAACTCTTATTGCAGGTCTTTCCTTTCTCCTTGCCCTATATGGAATGGAAACAGTGAAAGGATCTTGGGTCTTTTTGCTCGAGGCGAGTTCTGGAATAGGATTTGTGTTAATTGCTAGGTGGTTCTTTTGGAAAATTTCAGCCAGAACAGAAATATTAGCTTTTATACTTTCACCAATTCTCTACAGCATATCCAAATTTCTATTTTCATTGGTTTTTCCCTATACGATACTATTTACGTCTCTTTCTGCTGTAGTTCTATTATTACTATATTCTAATCTCTTTCCAGAAACAGACAAAGAAAAACTAAAAAGATTTTATGAAAAAGTCAAACCGCCCTTTTTCTTTTGGAAATCACTATATACAAATGGAGAAGATTTTCCTATACGAAACAATTTTGTCTTACGCTCACTTGTAGGTGTTTTTTTTGGGTTGGCTTTTGTTTTTTTAGGACTCTATCTTATACAGTCTCTTTTAACGAAAGAACCTTCCTGGATCGTAATGCTCTGCTTCCTATTGTCAGGTTACGGTGTCTATAAAATTCTAGGTTCAACCACCGACGCAACAGACTCAAAGAAAGAGTAAAAATCTTTAGGTTCCTGCGATTTTTTTATATCCATTCTTTGTTAGTCGATCCGCGGACCATTTTTCACTCGATCCAAAGTAATACCACAGGCAACAACTACATTCAATGAAGAAACGGCGCCATGCAGAGGAATCCTAGCAATATAATCAGAATCTTCGAGTAGAATTCTCTTGATTCCCTCTCCCTCATTGCCTAAAATAACAGCCATTTGGTCAGAAGCTGGAATTGTTTCCCATATTTCTTCATCACCCTCTTCATCAGTAGCCAAAATCCAATAACCATTTTTCTTTAAGTGATCTATTCCATGTTTTAAATTTGCGATTCTATAAATTGAAAGATGGTGGACAGCACCGGCAGAGACCTTTTCGACTACAGGTGTTATTGGTGATGTATCCCTGTCAGAGAGTAGAACATGTTGTACACCCATACACTCTGCCGTTCGCAATATATTCCCTAAGTTACCTGGATCTTGGATACGGTCTAAAATTAAGATTGGTCCCATACCTTCACTTACATTCGATTTAAAATTTTCAAAATTTAAAGATTGAAATGACTTTTGTTTCGTTCGGATAATTATATAACCTTGGTGGTTTTTATCTCCGGCAATTCGATCCATTTCTCTGGATGTAGAAGTAGTAAATTTAATAGAAGTTGGTAAATACGATTTGATTCTACTTTTTTCTTCTGAGTTGACTCCATCTTTTACAATGATTTCTCGAATGGTTTTAATACCCTTTTCAGGCATCATTTGTTCTAAAGATTCTAAAAATTCATAGAAATTGCGTTTTCCAAAAAGTATGTCTACTGGACTTTTTTCCAAGTTGTTTTCCCTTCTTTAGTATCTGTCAGAATAATACCTTTAACTTCTAACTCTTTACGTATACTGTCGGCTTCCGTATAATTTTTGCTAAGTTTCGCTACTTTCCTGGCATCAATTCTTTCTTCTATCCATCGCTCCAAATCTGCATCCAGTATTTGAGTCTCTTTTTCGAATCGTAGAACACCTAAAATTTGATTCCAAACTTGAAATAAAAGAAAAGATTCAAAAATGAATTTTGGCTCCGTTTCTCCCGTATCTAACTTTTGGTTTATAAAACGAATTCCATCAAAAATGGATGCCAAGGCTTTTGGCATATTTAGATCTTCGGAGAGAGATTTTAAAAATTCTAAATAAAGATCCTTAAGATCAGAATGAGAAAAAGGAATTGGGTAGGATTGCGGAACTTCCAACTTTTGGTCCTTCACGGATTCCTGGATAGAAAAATCCAATATACGATTCAATGTGTTTTGAATTCTCTCCAACGCTTGTTTTGAATCGTTTAATTTCGAAATTGAAAAATTGAGTTTAGAGCGATAGTGAGCAGAGATTAGGTGGTATCTAACAACATCCGCTTTTATTCCTTGATCCAAAAGATCTCGTAAGGTATAAAAATTTCCTTTACTCTTTGACATCTTTTCTCCATCAACTAGGAGATGTTCACAGTGTAACCAAGTTCCTACGAACTCCTCATTCGGATAAGCTCCAAGCGATTGGGCCATTTCATTCTCGTGATGTGGAAAGAGTAAATCTATACCTCCCGTATGAATATCTATACCAGATCCATATATTTTTCGAATCATCGCAGAACACTCTA
Source organism: Leptospira sp. (assembly GCA_025457985.1). GTDB lineage: Bacteria > Spirochaetota > Leptospiria > Leptospirales > Leptospiraceae > Leptospira_A. Next base: position 190 of record JALOTI010000346.1, on the reverse strand, counting down.
AGTGCCAACCAGGCCTTCCTTCGCCTAGGTGGGTCGAAAAACAGGTCTCATTTTCGTCTTTTTTATTCTTCCAAAGTACAAAATCTCGAACATCATCTTTTTCGTATTCATCCGCATCATAACGGACGCCCGATTTCATACCACTCACATCAATTTTGGAAAGTGAACCGTATTGTTTAAAATTAGAAAT
>JALOTI010000345.1 GCA_025457985.1 Leptospira sp. | reverse complement strand
TAGCAACGGGGATACTTTTTATTGAAAAAGGTCCACTGGGATTTTCCAATGCCTCTTTCATTGCTTCTCTCTCTGCTTCTGCTTTTTCTGCCAAAGCTTCTGGGCTGAGAGCCGGATTTGGTTCCCCGTTTACTGTTTTTGGAGTTTTAAATAGCGCAGTTAGGTTGTTTCCACCATCGGCATACATTGTTAAGGAGATCTTAGGTTCCTTCAAAACCAATTTATTTACTTTCAGGCTCTTTGTGAGGAGGGCCAAAAAGGAAATTTTAATATCTGCTTTTCCGAGTTGGATCGTACCAGATGAAATAGGCTTCCTTTCCTCCAGCGGGATACCCTTGTTTGCAACCTCATCTCTAGGTGCAAGGATGATCCCTTCCACTTCGATTCCAGAGAGCGCACTAAAAAGGTTGATATTTACCTTCTCGACATGGGCTCGGACATTTAAGGTAGATTCAATTTGTTTTACGAGAAAACTATTTGTAATAAAACTTCCCGCGAATACCAATCCTACAACGAGGACAAGAAGGATGAGGGCAAAAAATCCTCCAATGGCAATTCCTATTTTTTTCATTCCAGACTCCTGATGGTGTTCCTTTTTACTTCCTCGGAAAGATAAAGCTAAATAGAAGCCTGTAAAGAAAAAAAATACCTAACCAGAAATAAAGCGGACTGAACTAATAATATTCGTTAGCTCTTGGAATCTTTCGTCGGAAAGGTCCTCGTCTGAATTGTATGTAGCCAGTATCATTTTGGTTCTATTTGCAATTACATAGACAAACCAGTATCGTTCTTCCTTGATGAATTCGCAGGCACGTATATGGGAGCCCTCATTGTTTTCAAAGACTGCAACCTTGTCTTCATCATAATCGATTTCATGAATCTTCAGATAATTGGATAGTTCCAGATTGACATCAAAATCTTCTTGTTTGCTTTCAAATGCATATACTTGAAGTGCTCCCCCAGCATCCGGATGGAAAAAAGCTGGGATTTCTTCAACAACCATTTGTTCCCAAGTTGTTGGAAAGAGTAACGAATACCACCCTTGCGGAGATCGAAACTGTTTGTACATAGGTCTTGTCATCATGGATAGAATCTCGTCTTCCCGAACTAAGTCAGTTAAAAAAACAAAGCGATTGCTAAATCCCTTTTCAATTCTTTGGGATTTCGTTTCCTTGTTCCTATGGGATTTCGTTTTTGGAACCTGAGGCTCACCTTTGGAATCCTTTTTTATATCTCCTTCCAAATACCGATTTTTGCTCAATTCCAGGGCTATGACGAGACCAATGGGTCTCCTTATTTGGCTGGGTTGTTCTCAAAAGGGACTGCAGTTTCCGATCCTATGGGATCCTTGTACGGAAATATAAGTTTTCTTAGCCAACAAAAACAAAACTTTTTAGATTTTGGAACCTTAGGTTCCTATGCAAACCAATCATACGGGTCCGCAATTTTATCGGCTTCCGCTTACTTCCAAATGGGTGAGACATGGGGGTTCGGATTTCGTGGGAAACCAATATACCAACGTGCCTTTCCAACAAATTCAAAATTCAATAATTATGCCATTCAAGGATTTCTAAGTAAGTCATTCACTAAACAGTTGTCATTCGGTATAGCGGTAGGTCCAGGAATCTCTGGTAGACCAGGAGGTTATTCATCTTATTCTTGGAATGTATCTACACATGTAAGTTATATAATCCAAAATTTCAAACTTGGCTTGGTTTTGGAGTCACCAGGAAGTTACCGTTACGATAGATACCTCGGCAGTGAAAGACTAGTCGAAAGACTACCAGAGAGAGTGATGTTTGGTTTGTCCTATGAATTGACTGAATCGTTACAATTTTATGCGGAAGGTATCCGCACGTTTTGGGAGAGGGCGACCTTTGATCTAAATAAAAATAATGAAATGCCAGCTTACCCTGTGAACACTATGTACACTTATAATTTTGGAACAAGTTATGGGAATAGAAAAGGCACTCACAGTCGAAAACATTTATATTCATTCTACTGATAGATTACGAGAATTTACTTCTAATATGGATAGTACCACTTTGTTTTACACAAATGGGAAAATCAGAGATAAAAATGTGTTCCCAAATTTGTTTGACAAGCCATCTAAACTGAAAAAAATTGAAATGCTAAATACGGAATAATTTAATGAAAAAAAATTCTAATATTTCAAATTGGTTTTTAAACATCATTTCTATCAAACTCTTATTGTTTTCAATTCTTCTCACTCCATTTGTCGTAATTAATGGATGTAGGATGCTGGGGATCAAAGAAAATGAAAAGAAAGGTATTTCTGTATGTGGAGAGAATAATGGAGAAGAAACAGATGATGAAATAAATAGAAGATTAAAGGCAGAATCTGAAAGACAAAAGAGTTTAGCAGAAGAAAGAAGAAAATATACTTATACTTTTGAAAATGTACCTAATAAGAACAAAATACATTATATGGTTGTGATTCAGGATTATAAACGAAAATTTCAAGAGTCATCTTTTACATTTTATCATCATAGTAATAAGCTATTATCTAACATTGTTTTCATTGCTCACGAAAATAAATTTGATGAAACATTTGAAGAGTTTACAAAGGAACTTCAATCACTCAGTGGGCCTTACAAATTGTACATTTATCTTGCCACAAAAAATTTGCTGTATGTAGAAAAAATAACAAATGCAATTGCAAATAGCAATGTAAAACTATATCATATTAGCATTCATAGCAACGAACCTTCTTGGTATTACATTAAAGGAAAGGGTGTTATAGAGTCGGTATTTCTTACAGGAAATCATGAAATTATGGGGGTTGAAAAGTCATTGTTTGTAAAAGAAGTGTACATTCATGCAAACGAAAAATTACAAGAGTTTACATGGAATATGGATAGTACTACAGTTTTCGATTCTAAGGGGAAAGTTGCAAAAAAAAACTTATTTCAAAAATTATTTGACAAACCAAATTCACTACTTACCTTAGAAATACAAGATTCTGAATTAGACGAATTACCAGACATGAGTGTAAATGATTCTATGGATAATATCAAATTCTATAATGTTTGGTTCAAAGAAATAGATCTCAACAAATTGCCCAAATACACACGAAAATTTGAAATCAGTTTAATAAATGAACCTGTAGTAATATTACCTTCTACTCAAAAATCTCTTCGACAATTCTCCATTATTCCAACAGAAAAAAACCAAATCTTGCGAAGTGCATTAGAGAAAATGCAAGAGTAAATAAGGATCATTTGTAACTTAATCATTATCGTTTTGTTTTGAATAGTAGAATCAAATTGAAAGTAAGAAAAATGAACAATGAATCTACTTACATTAAGAGGTTTTCAATATCCATTTCAATCTCTATTTTCTTTTTGATATTGGTAGGTTGTTCTTCCATTCGTGAAAATGAAAGTGAACTTACTCACTATGAGCAATTCAGGTTATCTTATAAAAACAAGTATTTTTCTTTCCAAAAAATACCGAATAAAC
>JALOTI010000344.1 GCA_025457985.1 Leptospira sp. | reverse complement strand
ACCTCCCGTTTCAATGGAGCGGAGTTTTCCATCTAAAGAATTATAGAGATAAAAATTCCCGTGACCTGCGCCAGAAATAAGAACTTCATCAGACTCAATATTCCATCGCATAAGAATCATACTCATGAATCGAGGTGTCATTGCTTCCTTATAGCTGCTGTAAAGATAGTTATTTATATCATTTAGGATTTCCCATGGTGAGTCCCTGACTCTTACTAATGAATGTAAGATGGTTCTTACTGTGGCCATCACAAGGCCTGCGGCAACACCTTTCCCGCTAACATCGCCTATACAAACAAAAAGTTCAGATCGATTGGGTGATAGTATAAAGTCGTAGTAATCTCCACCAATTCCTCTCGCTGGAATCATAAATCCTCCGCAGGAAAAACCTTTGATTTCAGGAAGTTTTCTGGGAAGTAAGGTAGTTTGGATTTCCTTAGCGATTTCAATTTCTTTTTCTAATCTTTCCTTTTTGGAAAGGTTATCATAAAGATTCGCATTTTCCATTGTGATACGAGCGAGCGATACAAATGCATTTAGTGCTTCCATTTCATCTTGAGGAAAGCGAGAGTCAGGTTTTGCTAAGATAAAAATACATTCTGTTCCATTCTCCAATATAATGGGAATGATAGCTAATTCCTTCCCAGACACTGCAAGTGTTTTGAAAATTGGTTGATCATCAGGGTCTAGAATTAGAGTTTCTTTCTTATGAAATAATTCCATCACCAATTTTGATTCTAATTGAAAAGTTTCTGTCGAAATGTGGAAATTTTCCAAATCTCTAAACAATTTAAAAATACGTACGTTATCTAAATCTTTTGGTCTTTCAATCAAACACGCGATATGTGATTCAACTATACCAGCAAGAGTAAGTAGAATCATTCGGATCATTTCATCATGATTGTCCAGATACAGTCTACTTAAGGTCAGTGCCGCTGTATGTAGACTTTGAAAGTTCTTAGATTGATTTTGTGAAAGAGAGTAAAGAAGCGAATTACGAAGCGAAACTGCAAATTGACCAACAACCAATTCTAAAATCTCTTGGTCTTCTATGTAACTTGAATCATCTTCATCCTCGTAGTCCACGGCTAACATTCCCATTGCTGTATTTGCATAAATGATTGGGATGATTAATTGTGATTTGGTTCCTGTTAAATCTGAATAGAATTTATAAAATGGATGTTTTTGATCCTTTAAATGGTAAAAACAAGATTCCCTTTTCGCCATACTTTCTACTAAGATACCATAACTTAGGTCATAATCTAAACGAATGCGTTTAATGGCTCTTTGTAAACTTTTTTGTGGTGCAGAATAATATGCTAATGATATTTCACCTAACTCTAGGTTTGTGATAAAAATTGCAATCTTATCGCGTTTGAGTCGTTCTTTGATGAGGTCCGTAAAGCGATACATAAGATCTTCGAGACCCATAGATGAGTTGAAAAGGGACAAGTTGTCCAAAAGGAACTCTGTTTTTTCCTTGGATGTGAGTACGTTCTTTCCAATCCTAGGAATCTTTCGCTTTTCTAATATCCACTCTCTATCGCAAGTTCTACAATAAAACCTACCTTGTCTGGTAACTCCGTCAGGTACTTGCGCTTCTGCACATAGCAGACATAGAGTTTCTTCGATCACTGGTTGGGTCATAGAACCACTACATTTAAATCTGTTTTTTGTGGTCCTACAAGTATTTTCCCATTTCCCCTTGCTACCTGGTACGATTTGTGCTTAAAGTATAAGCAAATATAAGGTTTTCGCATGAATTCGAGAATTATTGAGACCAATTGTCGTAAAATTAAAATAAATGCTTATAAATTTAGCAATTTGATGCTAGTATATGCATAAAACTTTGGTCTTTTTTTAAGCGAACCGTCAATTTTAAGAGCAGAACAATGAGTGTGAAGAAAATAAACCCGATCCAATCCATCCATGACGTTGCCATGGCCATGAATTCTGCCCAAGACCCCGATGGTCTTCTGGAATTGATTTTGGATCGTTGCATCCAAATCTGCGGAGTTGAATCGGGCTCCCTTATGCTTATCGATGAAAAATCTGGAGTTTTGGATGCCGTTACATCTCGAGGGATGAACCAACAAATTCTTCGAGAGACCAAACTTAAAATCGGTCAGGGGATAACCGGGATGGCTGCATCGACCGGTAAGGCAAAACTTGTGAATGATGTTTCAAAAGACCCGGATTACATTCAGGTTAAAGAAGAGATCAAATCAGAGTTAGTGGCTCCCATGATTCTTGAAGACGGTATCATAGGTGTGATCTCTTTAGATTCAAATCGACTGAATGCTTTTACAGCAGAAATGTTGGAAATTGTAAGTGTCCTCGCGAACCAAGCAGGTCAAATTTTTAAAAATCTACAAACCATTCGAAGTTTAGAGCAACGGACAAGGATCCAAGCGACGCTAATTGAAATTGCAAAAGTTGTATCATCTTCTCTGGATCAGACAGAAGTTTTTGATTCCATTATGGTAACTATGGAACGTTCACTTAGACTGGAAAAAGGAAGTATCGTTCTTCATAATAAAGAAGAAGGTCTGCTTCGTATTGTTGCAGCTTCTGGTTTATCTCCTGAGGAGTTTGATAAAGGAACTTACCAACCGGGAGAAGGAATCACTGGGAAGGTATTTGAGACTGGTGAACCTGTGATCATTGAGTCTGTTGCCAATCATCCTGCTTTTTTAAATCGAGTTGGTTATCTTTCGCACTTTAAACATGATCCCCAAAATGTAAGTCTGTTGTGTGCTCCAATTTTAAGTGAACAAAACACTTTAGGGGTTGTGAATGCATTTATCGTCCAACAAAAACATACGGATCTAAAATCCTTTTTAGATTTTTTGCAAGTCGTAGCATCGATAATTTCTCAATCCATCAAAATCCAAACGTTAGTCGAAGAAGCAAAAAAAGAAATCTCGAGAGAGAATATTCAGCTTAAACGAGAGTTAAAAAACAAATACAAGTTTGGCTCCCTAATTGGAAAAGCATCGTCCATGGAAAAGATGTTTGAAAAAATCCAGCTTGTCGCTGATTCTAGAGCTTCTGTTTTAATTACTGGCGAATCTGGAACTGGAAAAGAGATGATTGCAAACGCAATCCACTATAATAGCTCTCGATCGGAAAATCCATTTATCAAAATCAATTGTGCTGCAATTCCTGAAAATCTTTTGGAAAGTGAACTTTTTGGACATAAAAAGGGGAGTTTTACGGGAGCTGTAACAGATAAAAAAGGAAAGTTTGAGATGGCTGATACGGGAACCATCTTTCTAGACGAAATCGGTGAGATGGATCTCAATCTACAATCTAAACTGTTACGAGTATTACAAGAGCGGGAAATCGAAGCGATTGGTTCAACTAAGGCGAAAAAGGTGGACGTTCGAATTATCGCGGCTACGAACGCTGAGTTAGAGCAACTTGTTGCTGAAAAAAAGTTCCGCGCGGATTTGTTTTACCGGTTGAATGTTGTAAAAATCAACACACCTCCCTTACG
>JALOTI010000343.1 GCA_025457985.1 Leptospira sp. | reverse complement strand
CTTTTTATCAGCAAGGCGTTGTTCTGTAAAATAGTCTAAGCTTTTTAGAAAATACCGGTTAGGATCTTTATCTTTTGGATAGATCTTATACTGTCTCATAATTGAAGGGTACAGGGAGGCAACGTCGGCCTTTCTGACATTTTTGTAAACGCCAGGTATGCCCATAGATATGGCTCCTTCAAACTCAACCTTATTGCTAGTCTTTGGCTGAGAGTAACCATCCTGAAGGTATGCTCTAATCATGAAACTATCGATCTGACTTCCTGTGGCCTCATTTACCATTTGTTGAAACTTTTTAGGAATAGATTGATTCATATAGAAAAGGCTTGGTGCCATTATATCAAACATTTTTATGGGGCTGTCGCTGTCGGTTTCGCAATATTTGCAGAACTGATCCCACATTATGTCGTACTGACACGTTTTTTCTACTGAATTCTTTTCAAAATCCCACTCAATACGACTGTCGTCAACAAGGCCTAAATGTTTTTCAATTTTTTTTAATGCGTAGCTTGGAAACTTCCGACCAACATCGTATGTTATTGCCATAAACATACTATCAATAATTTCCCGACCATCAACTTTAGCGTTATAATAATCGTAGCTTTGACTGCCGTCTTTTCTTTTTTTGGATGTTTTTTGATCAAATTTAATATAAGGCGAATGGAGGTTATCAATAAAGATCTGACCTTTTTTATTTTTACCAGAAATTTCATTCAGTTCTGCATTGATCGACTTAAAGTTTTCTACATTCATTTTTTAATTTTTTTAATCCGTGACTCAAAAGGTTTTAATAGGGAAAAACCTGCAATTTTATATGAATTGGAATGATTCATTGTAATTTGATACCTGTATTGTTTGCCTTCCCGAACCTGTCTTTCCACTTGGGATCCAAGAAATTGGAAACTAACACCCGCATCTTTCAACACCCGCCGATAGAATAAAACCATACTCTCTGGAGTTAGTGAAGTTCCTACATAGTAGACAGTGCCCTTTCCCCAGGAATTTTTAGTAATCACAGGCTTACCTGAGTAAAACTTTTTACGGTCTCGGTATTTGGCAACAACTCGTGCCGTCGTTGGCTCGAGAATCTCACAAAACTTAATTCCTTTTAATGGCCAAATTCCCATCTGAATGCCGACACGATCGGTTGCAGGAGCTTCAAATTGGAATACCTCAACTCCTGCCATTTTCGAAAAGACTCCTGGAACTGGAGATTCCACCATCCAATGGTCCTGATCTTTGATTCCCGCGCGGTAACCCAAGACTAAAGTTCCTCCTTGTTTCACGAAGGCGTCTATCTTTTCGACAAATTTTGTATCGAACATTGTGTAGAGTGGGAGCGTTAAGACTTTGTATTGAGTGAGATCGACATCTGTATTTACACTTAGAAAATGAGTATTGGCATTCAGGACATTCGTTCCTGCGAACCAGGTTGCTAGTTCGATATCGTAGCCCACTTGTGCAAAAGGTACGGGATTCATCTTGAGTCCATCGCTTAAAGGTTGGTGTTTATAATTCCGTGCATTTTCGATATCAAAGCAAACTGCCACCTCAGCCTTGTGATGTGAATCTTTTACATCTTCTGCGAAATCGCGAATTTTGTGTATTGTATCTTTCAATTCGAAATACTTTGAGGTGAGACGCTTTCCATGATCTAGAATTCCATAGCAGAGTTGTTCCTGACCAAATCTTGCAGTCCGGTACCTAAAAAAATACACTTGGTTTGCTCCATTGACAATAGCCTGAGTCAGCCAAAGTCCAATTTGGCCTGGAGGAGGAAGATACCCTAGCGTATCATGTCCTTGCACACCTGAAAACTGTTCCATGACAGTGTAGTTTTGGTTTCTCAATCCACGGGTGTATTGCTGCGTCATGGATACGAGTGGATGTGGATAAGGAGTCTGTTGGTTTCCCCAAACGGGATAGTTGTCCCACGAAACGTAATCGAGTTTTTGAAAGAGTTGGTGCATATCCGTTACGGGCAAAAACGGAGAAGGAAACAGATTTGTTGTGAGTGGTTTACCTTTCACATACTTTCTTAAGATATCCGCCTGGAAGTGGATATAAGATACCAATTCATCCGATTGGAATCTATAATAATCTTGAATCATTGCAGGATTAAAATTACTAGCCACATGAGCACCAGGAAGAGGAATTTCCGACCAGTCCGAATAAATTACACCCCAAAAGATATTCCCCCAACGTTTGTTAAGCGAATCGATCGATTTATATTTATTCTTTAACCAAAGACGGAAATTTTTTAGGGCAAGTGGCGAATAGTCAACATCACTTCCTTCATGGCCAGGTTCATTATCAATTTGCCAACCTGAAACTGCTGGATGATTCCCAAAGTGTTTTGCCATTGCCGTAACGATTCGCTCAGTGGCTTTTTTGTAAGCAGGAGAGGAAAAACAAGCCTGTCTTCTCGTTCCAATTCCGCGAATGATTCCATCTTTAGAAACTTGTACAATTTCTGGAAATTTTTTGTAGAGCCAAGGGGGAAACGTTGCTGTAGGCGTTCCAAGAATTGCTGTCATATTCGCTTTTTCGACCCGATCCAAAACAGCATCAAACAAGGAAAAGTCGAACTTACCTTCTTTCGGTTCCATCAAACCCCAGGCAAATTCAGCAAGTCTGACAGAATTCAGACCCATATCTTTCATGATTTTTAAATCTTCATCCCAATCGGATGAATTCCACTGTTCCGGATAATAGCAGGCTCCAAAGATCATATTTTTCCTTTTTACGATTGCAGAAACTTTATTGTGACACAGACTGATTCAGAAAACGCCACTTTCAATCAAATAATGTCAGACTCAGTTATTTTAGGCCTCTTACCCAAATACAATTACCGTTTTACTATCGTAGAACTAACGGAAACAGCTAAAGAAGCGATTTTTTTACACTCTTTAGGTTCAGAAATGTCAGTTTTTCTCAGCAAAACGATGATGGGGGCACTATTTCTTGCTGAAATGACAAAAAACCAACAAAGAGTCAGCATACAGTGGAAAGATGAGACCAAAAAGTCTGCTCTAGCGTATAGCGATCGTTATGGTAGAATGAAAGCAGTAGGATACGCAGACACCCATGAGGATGGCGACATTCGAAATGAATTTATCCTAGGACAAGGGATCATGAAAGTGATTCGTTGGGAATTGGATGGCGAATTCTACCAATCGTATACCAACCTTATCGAAGATACTTTTGAATTTAATTTTCAGAAGTATCTTACTGAATCAGAACAAGTTCGTGCTATTGTAGGAATGGAAGTGAACCCATTTCTCTTTCCGGGCAATGATTTCTTCGCTAAGGGACTGTTTTTGGAGGCACTTCCTGATGCAACGGAGGACGACTTTGTTAGTTTAACAAAGCTAATCCAACCTCTTGCGATTGTTCAAAACCAAAAGTTTCTGATATCATAGCCTCTCTTGGTCGAGTAGAAGCCCAATCCATTTTGGACGAAATGAACCAAATCGAAATCACCTGTGAGTTTTGTAAAACCGCATACCAGTTCGATGCAAGCGATATGGATAAACTCTTTCCTGAATGAAACAAGTTTTTTTAAATCTATCAGAAAGCGAACTCGGTCCCGTTTTTTTAACTTTAGATACACTCATCCAAAAAATCCAATCCAAAGACTTCTCTCCCATTATCCTTCTTTCAGGTTCTATGGGTGCAGGAAAGACAACCTTTGTAAGGAATTGGTTCTCAAGATTTTCCACAAAAAGCCAAGTAAACTCTCCTAGTTTTTCGCTCTACAATGTCTACGATTCTGAGCAGTATCGAGTCTATCATTTTGATCTCTATCGAATTCAAAATCCGAGTGAATTTGAAGAATTAGGCTTCGAAGAGATATGGGGCGAAGACGGGATTTCTATTATCGAATGGTGGGAAAAGGCAACTCATCTTATACCTAAAGCTGGTAGAATCCTAATCCAAATCCATTTCGAAACCTTGGAAACTAGAGATTATACGATCGAATGGTTTGAAGAATGAGGGTCTTGTTTTTTGATACAACACAGGATTGGATTTTTGTAGGAATATACGAGCTAACAGATCTTTCTATTTCCATTCTTTTTGAAAAACTCTCCAAAGCTCCAAAGGAATCTAGTTTTAAGTTAGTCTCCTACATTGAAGAGGCACTCTCTAAATCGGAGACTCAAAAACCAGATTGTATCTTTGTTCCAACAGGTCCGGGATCATTTACTGGAATTCGCATAACAGTAACCACTGCGAAAGACCTCTCACAACTTTGGGAGATACCGTGCTTCGGAAGAGATAGTTTGGAGGTCTATCTTTTAGCTGTTCCTTCGGAATTGCTGGAAGATCCGCTAGGTAAACATGCCGATACGGTTGAATCAAAGCAGAATTTAGCGCTTGCTGTAGATGGAAAACAATCCAAATTCTTTGTAAAATTGAGAAACCAAGAGAATTTTCAAAAATCTTTGGATCTAAGTTTGGATCAGATTTCAAATTTATCTGATTTGGAATCGATTTCACCTAACGGAAAATTCATAATTTCAAAAAATACACCCGAAAATTTAAAAAATTGGTATCCATTGGATATTGAGAGCTTACGATTCAGTCAGGTTCTCTCGGCGATGAAAGGCCAATTCTTGAGTTTGAACCTCTCTGATTCAAATTACCAAACCTTACAGCCAAATTACATACGTGGAACTTACGTAGATTAAACAACAATGGATACATACCGATTACAGAAAAAAATTATAGAATATCTAGACAACCGAGCTGGAAAAACCGTAACCAGGCAAGAAATCAAAAATAAATTTATTGAGAGCGTAGAGTTACGGAAACCTGATCCCAAAATAAAAAAAGGTAAAACCCCAAAGCGTAGAGAAAAGATTCCAAGACGAGAGATCGAGATGATTATCGACCAATTACTTCATCTTTTGATGCAGGAAGGATTGGTTGTTCAAGACAAAAAATTACTTTTAGTTGCCTCTCCTTTTCGCCTAACAGGAAGAATATCAATTTCAAGAAGGGGAGATGGTTTTGTGACCCTTCCAACTAAGAGTGAAATTTTTATCCCAGGTCCACTTACGAATACTGCAATCTCTGGCGATAAAGTACAAATATTACCGATAGCAATTGGAAAACGAGACAGGTTAGAAGGTGAGGTGACCGAAATTTTAAAACGTGGACGGATCCTCTACCGAATGAGAGTTCGTGAAAAAACTAATAAGTTTATTTTTGGTAGTTTTTTAGATATGTTAGGTGAAGAAAAGGAAGGAGTTCTTCATACAAAATCCTTATTAAAAGATACATTAGATACTATCCAAGTAGGTGATATATTGGTAGTTAAGTTCAAAGAAGGCTCACCTCCTCAGGATAATCTTTATGATGTAAGTTCCAGACTTACAAAGAATCCTAATGAAGTACAATTATGATCCTGTTCATCCCGATTTTATTCCGCTCGAATACAATGATGAAGTTTCAGAAAAGACAGTTAATGATTGGAATTCAAGGACGGACTTACGAGATTTATATACCGTAACGATTGATGGAATAACCGCTAAAGACTTTGATGATGCGATCAGTTTTGTGGATGAGGGTAAACTTCTTAGAGTTTGGGTTCACATAGCGGATGTTTCTCACTATGTAGAAAAGAATTCTCCTTTGGACAAGGAGGCATATGAACGGGCGACAAGTGTCTACTTGGCTAACCGAGTCGTACCGATGCTCCCCCCAATCCTTTCGGAAAACCTCTGTAGTTTGGTCTCTAATACAAATCGTTTGGCATTTACAGTAGAAATGGAGGAAAGTAAATCTGGAGAGATTTACAATGCGAAATTTTACAAATCCATCATCAATGTAAACAAACGTTATACTTATGAAATGGCAGAGGAAGAAATCCTTGCTAAAGACCCGAAAAATTGGATCTATAACATTTCTCTTTTTACTGAGGCACTTCGAAAAAAGAGAATGGAAACTGGAAGAATCGACTTAAATATCAAAGAAACATCGATAACTTGGACTGATGACAAAAAACCGATGGGGATCGAAAACCGTACAAGACTTACAAGTCATATACTCATCGAAGAATTGATGTTATCTGCAAACCAAAAGGTAGATGAGTTTTTACGAAAGAAAAAAGCACCTACTCTACACCGAATCCATGAAGCGATGGCTGAAGAAAAATTAGAAAAATTGAATAATTTTTTACAGTTAAATGGATACAATGTCCAGATCAGAGATACTAGTTATCCAGAAATCATGAACGCAGTTTCCAAAATCGAGGATAACTCTGTTGGTAAAATTTTTAACTATCTTCTGCTCAGAAGTTTTATGCAGGCTTATTATGGTGGTGAGGCTTTGGGGCATTGGGGTTTAGGATTTAAGGATTATTGCCATTTTACTTCACCTATTCGAAGGTATCCTGATTTGGTTGTACACCGAGTGTTACAATCTGTACTCTTGGAAGAAAAATTGCCTTATTCTGATGGAGAGATATCCCTAATGGGACTCCATTGTTCCGAGGAAGAGAGACGGGCGGCTGATGCAGAGCGAGATATCATTAAAATCAAAAGTTTTCGTTATCTTGAATCAACTGGAATCAAAGAATTCAAAGGTTTTATCGTGGGTATACGGCCTAGTCAGGTATTTGTTGAACTAGATCTCTCCAACTTGGAGGGAGTTCTTGATAAGTCAGAATTTACGGATGAATTTGAGATACTTATCAAAAACGATTTTTCCTTCTATTCAAAAAAATATTCAAAGATTTTCTTTATTGGTGATCCTGTGACGGTTTCCCTTGATCGAATCGATTTCGAAGAGATAAAAGTTTTTTTAAAGTTAAAGGATTTTAAAAAATCATAATCAATCGAGGTCTTTTCGTCTCCAGATTTTCCGAAAGAATTGTTTCCCATCTACTGTTATCGACTGAATCTTTTCGATAATTTTTTCTTCAGTGATATCATATTCTCGCATAACAGAATGGTTTAGTGAAAGTTGAGAATGTGTAATCCAACGAATCAGTGATTTTTCTGATCGTACGGATTCGGGTAAAAGTGAATCTAATTCAATCAGAAATCTTTCTTGGGTAAGAAAGAGACCATTGGAAATTTCAGGCATTGGTGCGGCACCATGATCGGCTGTTACAAGCAGAACATAGCGGTTTTTAAAATTTGTTTCTAGAAATTCATAG
>JALOTI010000342.1 GCA_025457985.1 Leptospira sp. | reverse complement strand
CCAGTACACTAAATACCGTAGATGTTTTTGATCCTGAGACTGGTACTTTTTCAACGGCGGCTCCGCTACAGACTCCACGACAACACCATTCGCTCTGTGTCAACGCGGGTAAACTATACGCAGTCGGTGGAAGTAACACACAGTCCGGCGGTATTTTAAACTCTGTAGAAGAATATGACCCAGAGACGAATCTATGGGTATATAGGCGGACAATGTCATCTGCTAGAAGTCAAACTGCTTGCATATTCCACAATGAAGAAATGTATGTGTTCGGTGGATATGATGGCAGTTATATCACTACTGTGGAATCTTACAACCCTTCAGCTGATTCTTGGTCATTGCGCAAACCTATGTCTTTTCCAAGGGGATTGTTTGAAGTTGTTAAGCTAAGAGATAGGATTTATGCCGTTGGTGGTCACAACAATTCTACGACTACTGCCCAAGTGGAAAAATATTTTCCCCATCTAGAGCAATGGGTTCCTGAATACTCGATGAATTCTCCTAGGTATGGTCATTCGGTGATTGCGCCGGATAACAATCGTATGATAGTAGTTGGAGGTCATAATGGTTCAGTTTATCTCAGATCCTCAGAAGAATTTTACTAAACTAAAAATATTTTTTCGTGGAAAGAGATACTGAAATCAAACAGAAGTATTAGAGTCAGAGGACTAAGTTGACTGATGCCAAACGCTACGGATGTGAAATCTCAAGTCGTTTGCCCGTGGGAAAGTCTTCAAACTTTATACGGCCCTCCTAATATAAAGTGGTGTGAGGAAAGGTTGTGTTCTTATATCCAAGAACCGGCAAATACCTGGTCCAACCTTTCCTACCTACTAGTTGCTTTTTTGATTTTTATCAAATTCAGAAAGGCAAATCAACAAGTTACTCGTGATCTAAGTACTGTTATTTTTATAATGGGAAGTTTATCATTTGTGTACCATGCTACGAATAATTTTTTAACTCAAGCCTTGGACTTTTTAGGAATGTATCTCTTTACATCGTATCTTCTTGCCTTTTGTGTACGGCAGATCCTTCCCGCTATACGGAATCAATTTTACCGGATTTATTTTTCTTTTCTCCTTGTGAATCTATGTATCTTTTGTCTGTTTTTGTTCGTTGGTATTCCCATCCAAATGAGTGTGTTAATCAATGCGATTGTTGTGATTGCAATAAGCCTCATGGTCCGCCGAAATTCATTAGGCTTAGGAAATACAAGTCGTTCCTTTCTCTATGCGATTGTATTCTTTCTATTGGCACAAACATTATCGATTTTGGATATAACAAGAACCTTCTGTATTCCGAACCATGCCTTTTTACAAGGTCATGCGATTTGGCATATCTTTAGTTCTATTGGAATTTATTTTCTGAGTCAATGGATGGTCGAAAGATCAGACCTTTCAAACGAGAGATTTATAAATTAGAAAGACTCCGATTTAATTTCACCTATCGGATATGGCTATAGAAAGTATAAAACCAAAATGAGAGTATTGGATGGTGATTTTGTTTTTGGAAGTTTCCCAAACAACATTGTTTTTGCTGAGATAGGGCTCAATGTACCCTTTTTTTGTTAGTGGATATAAACTTTCTAGGTGGTTTTCTAAATCAGATAATTTTTGATAGTCTACAATTTTTTTGCCAAATAGATTCAGTGTTCCTTGGTAAGAACAGGATTTGCCTTCTTCATTGATTCCGGCTAGGAAACTAAAAAAGACGTTCTTATTGTACACATAAATAGGTGAAATTTGTTGAACCTTTATATTTTGCCCATTTAACCTTTGAAATTCTATTTTTTTTTGAATTTCCGTATCCAAACGTTTTAAATTTTTTGAAGTTAGTGAAATGTTATTCCAGTGAAAGCCTCTTTCATCGACCGAAAAATTTAGATCTTTGGTATATTCAAAATCACAGGATTGTTTCCTTTTTCTATCGATTTCATAGTTTGGGTCGTGATCAAAGTAATTATGGTCATCTTTATAGCGGCAACCAACCAATCCAGGGAACCAGAGAAGATAATTACAACTGTATCCTGTGAATTGCCATTTAATGTCTGTTCGGTATTCCGAGATCGGTATCGAATTTTCATAGACAACAATCCGTTTTGTTCGACTCGGAATGACAAAAGGCAAGGGGATCGGTACTCCTAAAAAAATACCGTGGAACAACCAGTTGATTTTTCCTTTCTGGTATTGGATCTGATAGATTCCTAAATCTTCCTCTTTATGGGTTTGAAATTTTTCATCTTCCAAATTCTTCGTATCCTTTGAAGGGGATAAATCATGTGCTGTAAGGTGATTGTATTGTCGACCATACCCAATCATTAAACATTGGAGATGGAGGAGGGAAAAAAGGAAAATAGTGAATCTGTAGAATGCAAGAATTTTCATATCACAGAAGTTTCAATTTCGCAGAGATTTTAAAGATAGTAAAGCCAGTTTCCACTTACAAATTTAGAAACTGGCCACTTTGTTGAATTGAAATCAGAACGAAACGTAAGGTTCTTTGGAGGGGCATGCGCCAACAAAAGAAATAATCGAACTTACAGAAGAGGATCCAAAAACGCAAGACAAACTTGGCGTCAATGCTTCCGTAATCGCTGCTTTGTCCTGAGTTGTTCCAGAAGTGGAACTTGATACTTTGATTCTTTTGATCTTTTCATTTTGCGCATAGATTGCTGCTCGACAATTTTCATCTCCTGATTCTACCGCACGTCCTTCTTTTGTTCTCATTGTATCGTATTCATCCTGAGTATATAGTCTGAGTGCCTGGGCAGCAGATCTGGACAGTCGGTAACCAGATGAAGTTGTACCTTGAGCGAGAAGTGAAGTCTCACGCCAGTTTTGTGCCATATCTTCGATTACTTTTGGCCCTTGGAAAAATTTATATTTCGATCTCCTGTTGTTAAGATAGTTGTTCTTGTTGGATTCGGAAGTGCAATAGAGTATATTTCCCGTAAAGGTAGAACCAATTTCGCTCAACGAAGTAGAATCGGTAGCTCCCAAGTAAATGCATCCGCTTCCAATTGTGGCTATATTTACGAATCCACCGATACCTGCAATCTGTGTACGAGTCGCTGACTTTTGTGCGACAGCTGATGCTTGTGAGGCGAGACATCCATTGCCAGCGGCAGTATGAACAGCAATCACCTCATCCACTTGTCTTACATATTCATTCCTAGCTTCTGTTGCATCCGTGTATGCCTTTATGGGAACTAGGTAGTCATAGCTACAATTTTCACCTTCTAAATCGGTTCCAATAGCTTGGAAAAGAGTAGCACTTCCACGCACCACGGCTACACAACTCGGTGATCTTTTTGAAGCGAGGGATTGCAGTATTAATAGATTGAGAATATCGTCAGTAGTATTGTTTTTTTTCGGAATACAACTAAAAATAAACAAAACTAAAATGGAATACGTTGTTAGAAAAAATGTTTTTGGCTTCATCGTTTACCTCGATGAAGAAATTTTAGCGTAATCCAAGCTTCCAATCGTTCCGGTTCATGAACACGAACG
>JALOTI010000341.1 GCA_025457985.1 Leptospira sp. | reverse complement strand
TTTTAGAAGTTACAAAAAATGCTTCTAAGAGATTTGAATTTCCACCAAAGTCCATATTAATTTCTCCTAAATCCAAAGAACGTATGTTTTACTATGTTCTGACTGGACAGCTCCAACAGTATTACAAAATTAAAAACAAAGATCATGTCATTCGATTGATTGACGAGGGAGATTTTTTTGAGTCCATACGGCTTTTAAAGTTTGGTAAAAATGAATTTGAATATGTTGAAACAGTGAGTCAAGTTTCAGTGATTCAATTTGATTATTTGATACTTAAGCCTATGATTGAGTCAAACATCGAAATATCCAATTTCTTTCGGGAGATAATCGAAAACTATCTTTTAGAACAAGAAACTCGTATCATCAACTTAATTTCTCTAACCCCAAAAGAACGTTACAAAAGTTTTATCAACTCGTCGTATCAAAAAGTAGGTTTGTATCCAGATAAAACTTTGGCTTCCTATTTGGGAATAACGAAGGAAACGATGAGTCGGTTTAGAAATAAAAAGTCGATTTGAATCACTATTTCAGATAGTCAAACAAGCTTGGATCTTTCCATCGATCATATGAAATCGTACTTCTTTCTGGAATAAATCTCGTGGATTTGAATCAATAAGTTCATTATTATTTTTATCGTAGAGATTTGTAAGGATCAAACTCCCTTCGTTTGTTTTAGAAACCACTAAAAGATAGGGAGGTTTTTTTTCTCCGCCCGGATTGAAAAAAACAGGAGTCGCAGTGACAATCGTTCCTGTCTCGCCTTCAGTGACCTTGGGAATATTCACTGTCAGTTGTTTTAAGGGAATCGGCCTTCTCGCTGGAATTGTCGGTTTGGTTTTGGAAAATATAATCACAGAATTAATGCTATCGATTCCACCATTCCCTCCAAGTAGACTTAGGTTTGGTTCTTCTTGCATCGTGTTTGGAATCGGCTCTGCCGCAAGACCATACTGACTCATTATATCGATAAGACCACAAGCACCAGAAAGGGACATTGCTGCCTGGTAATTAAGAATCCCGCCGCCTAAATTGATTGGAATGTCTTTTTTGCCATTGGGAATTTTTCCCTTTTTCAGTGAGTTTGCGACATCCTTTGCGGGAATGCCAAAGTACAAACTCGCTTCGTGGATGATCATTCCCGTAAAACAGTCGTAAATCCAAGCATAATCTATATCTTCTCTTCCAAAACCAGAATAGGCAATCGCACGTTCGCAGGCAAGAGCTGCGGGACTTCGAAGATCTTGTTTTTGAATCAAGTATTCAGCGTGAGCAGAATGTCCAGAGCCTGCAATATAGATATGTTTTGAATCTTTTTTTATGACTGATTCATCGATTAATCTTTGTTTGGTTTCTTCGGAAGTTATAAGAGTGGCAAATCCATGATCTGTTACGATAGCGATCATCGGAGTTGAATATACTCCTGCCAAAGGCTTTTTTAATTGTTTATCAGTTAGTTCTTTTTGGTATTGGAATGCTCTCGGATTGTTTACTGCATGGTTACGAAGTTGTTTCGTGATTTCTTCTAGATCGGTAGCGGTGATATCAGACTCGAACATCATTTTTTCGCATAGAAGAGAGTATAGCCCAATCAAGGTTGCGCCATATGGCATTTCCCAATCTTTATGGCAAACTGTTGCTGTTAGTCGCTTTAAGTCAGAGACTTGTTTAAAAACTGATTTTGGAACATCAGCAGCTGCAACTAAAACCACTGCATTTGGATTTGCTGCAACAATCGTGTGAGCTTGCTGGATGGCACCTCCCACACTGGCTCCACCTAAGTCTACTGTATGACAGGCCAGCCCTCCAAAACCAAGGTCATTTGCATCCTTGATTGTAAATCCATAACCTTCTCGACCCAAGGACTGTGCCTCAATCGAAACAAAATCCGTTAGGTGTGGGCTTAAACGTTTCCTGTCTGTGCCTAAAACATTGAGGAGTTTGTCAACAGATCGGAAAAGTAAGGAGTGGTATTTTTCCGTTGGTGAAAGTTGTTTGTATTCTTCTCCAGAAAATTCTGCTTCAATGGTGTCGCTTGCACCTAAAATCACTGTGGCCATGACCACAGTGAAATTATGCTTCGATACTTAGCAAGGAATTCATTCGAAAATCTTGTATGATTTGTTTACATTGTTCAGCGATTTTTTCTAAGGATTCTCCAAATTTTCTCCCACCGTAGTATTCAGCTGCTTTTGGATAATCTCGGTCACTCACGTTAACAATCATATCTGTATTGATCCGATTTTTTGCTCTTAAATCACCGATAGATAAAACTATGTTTTTTAAGGCAATACATCCGTCTTTTAATAGGTTTTGAGAAACCTTTTCAACGATTAGCGGATTTCCGTTTGCATCTAACATACTTTTGATGACTTCTTGGATTTTTAGCGAAGGGAGTCCTCTTCTCGTAACCCCAATCCTTTCAATTTGAAGAACAGCATCTTGTAAGAAAGAATATTCAGGAGTTCCTTTGAAAATATAAATTAAAACAGGAAGATCGGCTTCCGCAAAATCTATCATTGCTCCGTAGAAGTAACGTATCTCAACACTCGCTAAAGGGTGGAAATCGACCTTTTTGTATCCAGATAGTTTTTCCAAGGATTCGTCCATAATCCGGTTGAGGGTTTGAGCTTTTGCAGCTTCTTTTTTTGCAACTATTTGTTGAAACTTACCCTTGAGTTGTTCCAAAAATGCTACTTCATCATTTAAGAATTTTGTAATGTTCGCACGAAGTTTTAATGTCTGTATATATCTTTGTTCGAAACCCATTGCATCAAATGCTTTCGGATTTAACTTTCCATGTTCTTTGTATTCTTGCCGAATCTTTTCTAATATTGCTTTTGCTTCGTTTTCTGAGAGTTCTTTCATTTCGAATTTTTCCAATGTTCTACATCTAGTATGGATTTGTCCAAGTCTTGTGCAAAATAAAGCGAGGCATTTTTCGCATCCACATACATCAACTGATTCGGATATTGAAGTTGTTTAACCTGAGTATCTGTTTTGATGTTTAGGATATTCATAAGTTGCAGACTTAGTTCCTTCATTGCTCTGACAATATTTTCGGTGTGTTTCTGCATTTCGAAAAGATGTAATTTGTCCAATTTTTCTTTATCAGAATCAATAAGTTTCATCTCTTCTCGTTTGTCTAAAGGAGCCTTGGATATGTAGTACGTAATGGGCCTTGGATACGATGTCATTTCTTTGTGGAGATCGACCATTTTGTCCATGGCTTCGAAGACACGTGCCTCCATCTCTCTGGCAAAGTTACCAACAATATTTTTGTTTTCGGACGGATCTCCAGTGATCTCAAAGATTCGGGAAGATTGTAGATTTTTTATGATCGCATTGGCACGTTCTCGATAGACACCGAGTTGTTTGATAAATTCCTCAATCCTGCCATTCCTGGATACAGTTGTGGTGTGGTTGGCTATGTCGGAGACACGGATTATTATACCTATTACTGGATGTGCGCTCCCGATCCCTCACCGTGAGTCGGCGGCACCGAAGACCGCCT
>JALOTI010000013.1 GCA_025457985.1 Leptospira sp. | reverse complement strand
GTAATATAACAAATGTTGGTCTCGAAGAAAAATAAGAGTAACATTACTTTATAAAGGCAACCAGTTAAAAGAATCATTCATTCCTAAATATATTTGAAGTTACCATTAATACTTACCACTATATACTATTATACAGCCTTTTAATAAATCATGCTTAGTCTTCAAAAGTAGTCTGACCAAGAACTCGCAAAAAGCCTATTCAGGTTGCAAGAACCCAATGGTTACTTCAAGTACTTCGACCCCAAAAGTGGTCAGCTGAAGTAGCAGGGTAGGTTCGAGAAAGGACAGGAAGTAGGTATATGGAAGTAGTTCAACGAAAATGGGGAGGAAAAGAGATTCTAATATGTCAAAAGGAGGACGGGAGCCATTTGTAGAGATGGAACTTTTACTGACAAAACGAGGCAGGGAGCTGGTTCGCGGCACGGTGGCGTAGCCTAATGGCTCTATGAATGCATTAAAATCTAGGTGAAAGTTTAAAAAGAGCCACTTCAAATTTAATCAAATATTGACCAGCTCAAAAAAAAGGTCAAAAAGATGTTGAATATCAGAAAGGATGGGCTGGAGTTTGAAGAGTTTATTCTGAAACTCGTTATTTCCCTCTCTGAGGAAAATTCACGACTCAGGAATTTAGTACCTCAGTAGGAAGGAAGTAAGATGGCAACCAGATTATTGAACCATCGGATATAAGTTGAGAGGGAAGAATAAGTTCAGACCATAAAAAAGCCACTTTTTCAGTTGGTTGGGCCCCAATAGTTTACTATTAAGAGAACAAATAAATGCAAATAATATTAAAAAAAGCAAGAAGAAGGATAGAATAACCCCTAATTTCTTGTAAAATTTGAACCCATTTTTCCCTCCAAGTTAGGAAAATTTGCAGTTGGACAATCTGCTGAAAAGAAGGTTTCCTAAAAATCAGCTTGCAAGATCTAAAGAGAAATTGAAAGAGAAGCTCAGCAGCAAACGGAGATGAGCATCAGTTCAATTTTAAGCTCCCAATTAGGCTCAGAATCAAGTTCCGATTCCTTTTCTTGGATAGAAGTCAATCAGCATGAAGAGGCAGCTAAGTAGGAGTTCAAGAATGCGGATTGTTGAATCCCAATGTTAAATGATCATGATTACATGTATTGCAGCTAATGTAACATACTACTAAAGTTCTTAAAATTAATGGTCATCAGCTAAAAGTTGATTATTCAACAATCGAGGTGATATGTTTGAATGTTAAACTAAAATATTCATTCATGGTCTTTTCGTGGCTTTTGTGAGTTAATTTGAGTAATTTATAGTAAAAGCAGTACACACATCACGAGCTCTAGCTTTTTTCATGCTTAATCGAGGGGTTACTTGAGCTACTTGCTTATTAGTTCTCAGGCGCCATCTCCATTTTTACTTATACCTGCAAATCAGTGAAGATTTTGCTGATTAACGGATGTTTCTCAATGATCCTTCTAACTTTTTTCTCTGCTTACAGAAAAACGACTTGCTTTTTAAGATACTGCCTTCTTACCCACTACCTGATTTAAAGGTAGGAACGGGGTTGGCAGAAGTCAAGATCGATTTACAAGTATTTGCGAAACTAGACAAGGTTTTTTTCATGGAAACCTTCTCTTTAGGGGTCTTCGGCCTTTCTAATCTCACTGTTTCGGGCATATTTAGTTATTTTTCCAATTACTTACTATTTAATCGTCTCTAAAGTTTGCTCTGAAATTTTGCGTTAGAAAAGAAACTAATGCAAGAAAAGAAAGTAAAGGATGAAGTTTTCTTTTTGAGATTTCATTTCATAAGACTTTATGTACCTTTGCTCATATTCTTCGAAGAGCGCAGGCGTCATTCTTTTCTTCAGAATGCCTACAATCGACTTCTTCATATTCTCAGCCACATTGTTGCCGCCTCTACCCTTGCTGGGAACACTTTCGGAGTTTCGATTGTTCATTATCCTTTAGAGCTACTCGATTTAGACCAGATTGTACTATCCCTGAGCATTAATTTTAACTGCGCTGGGATAATTTGTCAAAAGTGATTTGTTTATTTTTTCTAAGAGCTCTTTGAAAGCGTGGTCGCATTGTTTACCTTCGTTGTTTAATAGATCAGGCAGTTCCATTTTTTATTTTTTAGTTATTTTTCGATGTAAAATTATATGTTATTTTGTACTTGCAGTCATTTAAAAAGAGATTTTTTGTAGCTTTCTGATTAACTATGCCTCTTTTTCTACGATTATATGCCTGATGGCCTTCAAAGTTTGGAGTTTGTAGCCGATTTCAACAACATAAAATGCAACAATAATGATGTTTGAAGGTTTTCAGCTGAAATCTCTTTAATAGTTGTGTTTTCGAAGGAGATTGTCAAGTCTGAAACCTGAGCAAAAAGTTATACATTTTGCCTACGTCACTGAAAAACTATCTTAACCTATCTAATATGTCTTAATAATCGTATATCTACTCAAATCAAAGTTTTAATACTTTTTTCACCAATAATATATGTTTAGTAAAAAATAAAAAAAGGTTAAGGTTCAATAGGTCCTCATTTTGTTTCGGGCTTCTTTTTGACTTCGGCTAAACTCTAAGCTAAACTGTTTTTATGGATCTAAAGTTACTTAATCTACAGTTATTTTGCTTTAACTTCTGTCTAAAGACCTTTAATAGTCTCCTAAAGTTTGATCATCTCAGTTTTGAGCGCGAGTATTTCTTTGGGCTCTTCCGTATGTTCGATTAACTCGATTATCTTGGGTCTTACTTCTTTTTACAAGATTTGGAAAATCTTTTCAGACTATTTATTGGTCCTAAAATTCAGTTATTTTATTTTTCTGAGTTGATTGAAGGTATAATAAGAAGACGATGTAAGATTGTTTTTTTCAAGGGAGAGCTTGAACTCATCAAGACTTTTTACACCATGACTGCACTATTTGACGATTCTAGCCTTCCATTAGCAGTCCTCTTCGATTGTTTTCTTATTCTTTTGGATGAGCTCTTCAATGATCTATCTTAAGGCATCAGCCTTAAGTTGCAATTTTTCCTAATCTGCCTTTTTCTGTTCTTCTAACAGTTTCTAAAGCCTGCTTTTCTCTTTAGTTAGCTGCTATATTTCAAGCAAGCTATTCTGCTTTTCATTCCACTTGCTCTTAAACAAACTTTGCTTTTTCTTAGCATTTTGCAATTTTTCCTCATTCTCTATTTTCAGCAATTTTTACTTAGCCAACTACTTCTTAGCACCTTCAAGAATCTCAGAGTGAATAGTAATTAAGTTAGTCAACTGACCTTCCTTGAATTTGAGCATTTGCTCATTGTTTGCTATATCCTCATTGTGTTTCGTTTTTTATTTGGTCGAAATACGCAGCATCTAGATCTCTGATTATGTTTGCTTCAACTATGTCTATTTTTACTAGAGCTGTCTTTGAGCTGCCTTGATTTGGTCTGACAGCTTTATTTTCATTTTTATTGCAAGACCTTTTGTTTTGCGAAGCTCCTATCTCTCCTTAACTTTTTTTTGTATTTCCTCTAATTTAATGCTTTGACTGTTCTTGAGTTTACTCTTTTCGCTGCCTAAATACGAGGATGATTCATCCTTTCCCTCATTGCTTGAGACTGGATTGAGGGTGAAGCCTTAAAGATCTTCTTTCTCCTCAATGGTAAAGCTTTCTGTCCTCTTGATCTTCTAGTTCGGAGTGTTGGGTTGTGAAATGGAGTTTAGTTTGGTGTAGAGCTTTTAGTTTGATTATAATTTAAGTGGCTTGTCTTTTATCATCCTGCACAATATTACATATTTATCAGCTAAAATACTCAACTTAACTAGATAGGATGAACCTCTTGTCATGTTGTTTACTTCTTTTAATGCCAAACTTCCATCAGAATTCCTGCCATCTAGTCGATAGATTGTTTTTGAAATTTCTAAATCATTGGATTTTTCTTTTACTTCATCCTTGATAGGCACATATAAAACCCGCGATTGATAGTACACTCTTCCAGCATCACTTACTCTTTTTATTGATAATGGTTTAGAAGATGGATCACCACCTGAAAATAAAGTCTCAAATGAGAATTCTTTTTTTAAGATAGAATCGCTATTCGACGAGAAACTCTCACGTAAAATCGAATCACCTCCAAACAACAACTCAACATCAGTTGACGAGTCTGTTGCTTCAAATCGATTTCTATATTCGGAGAGTGCAAATGCTAAATTTCCGACTCCTTGACTATCGCCCCAATAATGAAGAGATTTTTCGATTAACAACAGATTGACGAGTTCAGGTATCTTAGGGTTATTCGGTTCCAATTTCACAAGAAGTCTTAAATAATAAGATACCACAGATGCTACATTATAGTATGAGTAATAATGTTCTTCTGTTTCTTTCCATTTTACGGCGATTGAATCCTTTTCCCACAGTATTTGATCTTGGTATTGGTTAAATAGTTTTTGAAAAGTAGAATTGGATTCTTTGGACTCTAGTAGATTTTGTTCAGCATATGCCAGTAAAAATATTCCCTGAGATTTCGGGTTTAATTCTTTAAAGTTATCGACTAAAGATTTTTCTAAAAGGGAAACGTTCTTTTTCTCCTTAGATAATACAGCGTAGACAAGACTTAATGTCTGCCAAGAAGCAGTTTTTGGTTCATTTGGATTCTTTACATAACTTTCTAGGAATGAAATGGCTTTATTTAGAGCACGTTGATTGACTCGTTTGCCTTTTTCCTTTCCCAAAATCATTACATAACTTACATAAGCTGTTAAATATGCATAACCAGATCTTCCATATTTGGATTTCCAAGTGTAAAAACTTCCATCACTACCCTGAAAATCATCCATTTCATCCAGGAATAATTTTTCAATTTGAGTAAAGTCGTAAGAATCTTTATTAGGCTCTTTGTATAAAAACTCTTTTAGAAGCGAACCTGCGCTGATAGATAAAAGATAAGCCGAAGTTCTTTGTTCCATACAAAAATACGGATTAGATTCATAAAAATCAAAGGCATTCTTTAAACCTGTTAATGCTGTCCCTGCCAATCGTATGTCGAGTGAGCCTCTATTCAAAAGTACGGATTCCTTTTTAGGAAATTTTAATGAGGATTTAAATTCAGAGTCGGTATAACCAGAAATACGAAGAGCTGTTATTGGATCAAATTCCTTTACAGGAAAACTCACTTGTAAAGCATCCGATAGGTCAGCTTTTTTTTGTCCTGGGAAACTATCCATGGATTCTGGTTCTACCGACAATTTATAGGATAGATTGAGTTCACCTTTAGGTGTTTCTTTCCTCAACCGGTAGTAATCTTTTTCACTCAAAGTAAAATTTGTAAGTACCTCTTTGGTTTGACCAGCATTCAATTCCAAAACACCTGTTTCTTCTTTTTTGGATAGGGATTTGGATTCGATTTTGTATTTAAATTTTCCTTTTTTTTGAGTATTGTTTGTGATACTCCCTCCCAATTCAAGACTATCACCGATTCTCATAAATCTAACAACTGTCTTTTGAAGAACTAAACTCTTCTTTACTAAAAACTCGGAATTGTTTGTTCCATATCGACCGTTATTTGAGATGGCAACCATTGTTCTGAATGTTGTTAGGTTATCAGGTAAGACAAAACTTACATTGACTTCACCATTTGAATCGGCAATCAGAGTTGGGTTCCAGAAAGCAGTGAATTTAAAATCTTTTCTTGTTCCAGACTCAGAATCCATTCCAAATCCTCCACCTGATTCTTCACCATAATCGCCACCAGGACTATCTCCTTTGTTTTCATATGCATAGTGTTTAATGATCATACTTCGCAATTCAAAAGTTTTTACAATATTATGCCAGTAATGATAAAAAACGGAAACTGGGCTTATAAAACTATAGCCGACTAAATCAAGTACTCCTCTATCCGCAACAGAAACCGTGACCTCGGAACCAGGAAGAGTTTTGATTTTTAATTGAACCGTTTCTCTGGGTTGGTATTCAGTTTTGTCAGTGGAGACTAAAACTTCTGCCGATTTTGTTTTTAAGTTCACTTTAAGTTGAACAGAACCAGTTTTTGCTTTTGGAGCACCTAAGTCTCGTTCATTGAACTTCTTTATATCCTCAGAAGATGCTCCCGCAGGTAAAGATTGGCGTCCTGACAGCAACACAACATTCACATCTACATTGGGTAGATATTTATCTTCGATAGGAATTTCTATCGGTGCGCTATTCCCTTTCATCAAAAAGGATTTTTTAAAATAGACTCCATCTCTTTCAACAGTAACGATTGCTCTTGCATTTTGTAGTGGTGATTTTATGAGAACCTTTGCTTTGTCACCAATATTATACTCAGATTTATCTGAACGTAGTTCGATGGAATCATCACCACGAAAGTCCCAGGTATAGTAAGATTCTTTTTCATAGGCATAAAAGTCGAGCTTGGAGTATACTTGATCTTTATTTATCACCAGTATAGAATAACTACCTGGATCGGATGCTTTGTAATTGAACTTGATTGCAGAATTCGCGGTTGTCAATTTTTTCGTTTCAACGATCTTCTTTTTTACTTGGTTTTCCCGAAAGAAGAACTTTCCAATCCCTTTGGAAAGCACCGATACCCAATCGTTATAAATTACATATACCTTTACATCTTTTCCTGGTTCTAACTTACCATTTTTATTTACTGTTAGAATTTCAAACTCAAACGGTTTGTCTAGTGACTTGTAACGATCGTCGCATTTAACACCCACTAAATGATTGCTTGGAAAATAAGGTATTGACGTAGTCTTGGTTACGGATTTTCCATCAACATCGTACACGGAAGCTTCAACGGATAGGTTATATAATTTTGCGGTTTCAATATCCTCGTCATCCGTCGAATATTTTGTTTTTAAGGCTTTAAGCGGAATATCAAGACTGAATTGCCCTTTTGAATCTAAGGTAGCTTCATTCCCTGTAACATAATCTGAACTATCAGAATTGTATTCATCATAGTAATCACTATAACCCTCAGAAAAATTAAAATCAGGAAAGGACTCAAAATAAATGGATCTATTTCTTTTTAGAACCGAATAACTTAATTTCGAGCCACCCATCGGAGCTCCGAAAAGATATTTTCCTTCAACATTTCCTTTGATATTTTCATCTTTACTGACTGAATCAGCTAACTTTAGATTAACGAGAAAATTTACTGGACGAAACTCTTCTACCTGAAATGTATCATAAGAGCTTGAATAGGATTGCCCGGGAGTATAAATTGATACAGAATAATGACCTAGTGGCGCATCACTCGGAATAGAATAGGAAGTTGAGACTCCGCCTTGAGAAGTTGTTGAAGAATTTGAATTGAACAATTCTTTTCCTGTTGAATCCATGATTTTTATCGTTGCCGATTTGCCAGCATATGGATAAAAACTTCCATTCCTACGTTCTCCCAAAAAAGTTTTAATTTCTACACGATCGCCAGGACGATACAATTTCCTATCAAAGTAAATTTTTCCTTGGACGGAAGAGTTTTGATAATAATCGCTGTAACCTTCTATATGAGTTTCATTAAAATGTAAAAAAGATTTGTCTCCTGAATCTTCCTCTGCAACTAACACAGATTTATCGAATGAGTTTTTATCTGATATAGCTGGAAGTTGACAGAATCCATCAGTATCGGTCCTGCAGTTCCCTCGATTGGCTCCTCTTTCGTAGAGAGTTACAGAAACATTTTGTTTCGGTTCTGCTTTCGAAAGGGAATTGATCCAAACATAGAGGTATTGATTATCAGACTTAGTCGTGATCCCAAGATCAGTTGATTGTAAAAATAATGATTCTTGTTTGTATATTTCTTTGTTTTCGTCTCCAATAACAGTCGCACCAAGTTCAAAAGCAATCCACGACTTTGTATTTGGTTTGGAACCAAAATAAGAATCGAGGTCAATACCTTGGCTATTCAAACTATTTACTTTTTGACCAGCTTTCCATTTAGTTGACTTCCAATTGAGTGAATTTTTTTGTTCGTAGTATCGATTGCCTAAGGAAGCAACGGCTGCAACCACTTGACTAACCGAAAGCTCCGCATATCTAATGTTAAATTCTTGTATATTAGAAATACCAACAGGCAGTACTTTGTTTAAATTAGATTCAAAAACATTCTCTCTATATACATAAAATGAGGGTTTTCTCCTTAGTTTAGGAATCTTAAAACTTACAGGATCCTTTAAAAAACAATCATTATTGCTATAAAACTTGGAGACTTGAATTTCATACTCGGTATCAGGTAAAATGTTCCAAAGGTCTAGCGAAAACTGGTCACTCGTCCAGCTTCCATATCCTTCTTTACTAAATTCTACTTTTGGAGTGAATTTTACTGCATCAGCAAATTCAAAAAGATCTGTTTGTTCAGAAATAAAAAAGCGATAGTCCCAAAGGTCATCGACGTACATTAAATTAGTAGTGTCTAATTTTACTTCAATTCGGCAATCACTCGGAAATAACGTTCGTTTAATGGAACGTAGCAAACTTTGGCCATAAGGTAAAAGGCCACAAGAATTTAAAAAAAATGTAATGATTACCGACGCTAGTATTTTTTTCACAGAAGATCTCCAATCCAACACGGAAAGTAAATAATAGAACGCTTCCTTCTGCGATTCTTTTCTTTCAAAATAGTTTAAAATTTTTAAGTTTTTTTAGATTTTTTTTGAATTTAAAAAAAGGAACCTGGATTTTTTGACAAACTTTATATTTTTGTCCTTCCAAATCTGAAAGCAGGTATTTAAGTCTCATTCATTTCCAAACAAGTTGGCAGGAAGTCCAAAACTACCGTTTCTTCTCCCTGCCAAAAAAATCGAAATTTGCTTTTTTATGCTGCATGGAGCAAGTATTCAAAAGCGCTAATTGCAGCCTTCGCTCCCTCCCCCATGGCGATGATAATTTGTTTGTAAGGTGTATTTGTTACGTCTCCGCAGGCAAAAATTCCTTCGACATTGGTTCGACATTTTTCGTCTATCAGAATCTCCCCAAATTTATTGGTCTGAACAATTTCCTTCACAAAACCACTGTTTGGTACTAAACCGATTTGAACAAAAACTCCATCAAGTGCGATGGTTTCATTCTGATTCGAGTCCCTATTTTTATAAGTTATACCTGTCACCTTTTCTGAGTTGGTATTAATCTCAGTCGTCTGCGCTTTGGTTATCGTTTGGATGTTTGGAGAAGATTTAACCTTATCTAACAGAACTTGGTCAGCATTCAATTTTTCACCAAACTCAAGGATAGTCACAGATTTTACAATGCCACTTAAATCGAGCGCGGCCTCGACACCCGAATTTCCGCCACCAACGACCGCAATGTCTTTGTCTTTAAAGAAGGGACCATCACAGTGCGGACAATATGCAACACCTTTCCCAATAAAATCTTTTTCTCCAGGAACATTCAATTCACGCCATTTTGCACCCGTGGAGATGATGATCGTTTTGGTCTCAATGACTTCACCTGTATTCAGTAAAATTCTTTTGATTTTATCGTTTTGGATTTTAGCCACTCGAACGTTTTCCCTTTTTGCAATGCCATTTCGAGAGAGCTGGTCTGAAAGTGTATTCGTCAATTCAGGACCTGTTGTATAACTCAATGAGATTATATTTTCGATTCCCATCGTATCTTTCACTTGCCCACCCAAACGATCGGCTATAACGAGAGTTTTTAATCCCTTTCTTGCAGTGTAAACAGCCGATGTAACTCCTGCCGGTCCACCACCAACAACCGTTACATCATAAATCACCTTGTCATCAGGAGAAACAACCTTACTTTCGTTTAACGAAGAAAGGGAATCGGAATATTTTTCCATCAATTTATCAAAAATCAAGGATGCTTCTGCTTTTCCGGAAAGAAACCGTTCTCCATTGAGATAAACGGCAGGAACTCCTTGGATATTTCTTTCTTTTACTAAATCTTGATACAAGGCACCATCAACCATTCGACTTTGAATCTTTGGGTTGACCAAAGCAAAACTATTTAAGGTCTGAACTACTTCTGGACAATTGTGACAATCTAGTGAGACAAACGTCTCAAATTGCAAATCTGCGTCGATCCTAGAGATAGCCGTAAGCATACTCTGATCTAGTTTGATGGGACTTCCACCTGACTGAAGTATTGCGAGTATAAAAGATGTGAATTCATGACCCATTGGAATGCCGTAGAATTGGATTCCTGTCGAATTTCCTTCTGACAAAATCTCAAAATCAACGCCAGTTGATACTTGGTTTGAATACTCAATCTTGAGCTTGTCACTCAAATCTTTTAAGCTTTCTAAAAATTCCAAGACATCCTTTCTATTCTCATGTTTTCCATCAAACAACACGATTGTTACTTCTTTAGTGAGTCTAACGAGATATTCCTTTACTTGGCTTTTTGTTGATTCGTCTAACATACATTCCTCCTTTATTTCGGGTGGAGTTTTCCATCCACCCGAGATTGATATTTAGATTTTTCCTACTAAATCCAAACCTGGCTTCAAAGTTACAGAACCTGGTTTCCATTTTGCAGGACATACTTCCCCGTCATTTTTTGCTACATATTGAGCTGCTTGAACTTTTCTAACCAACTCTTCTGCAGACCTTCCAATTCCCAAATCATGGATTTCGGCTGTTTTGATTACGCCTTCTGGATTAACAACGAAAGTCCCTCGTAATGCTTGTCCATCTTCTTCAATCATTACCCCAAAACCACGTGTTAATTTTCCTGCAGGATCACCTAACATTGGAAACTTGATTTTTTTGATCGTATCACTTGCTTCATGCCAAGCTTTGTGAACGAAGTGAGTGTCTGTAGAAACGGCATAGACTTCCACACCCATTTTGGAAAGTTCTTCGTAATGGTCTGCAACGTCCCCAAGTTCAGTCGGGCAAACGAAAGTAAAATCCGCTGGGTAAAAAACGAAGACGGACCATTTTCCTAGAACGTCTTTTTTACTAACCTTTTTGAATGCTCCGTTGTGGAATGCATCCACTGTAAATTCTGGAATCGCTGTGTTGATATTTGACATCGTATTCTCCTTTGTGCTTTAAGAAGAATATAGTCCAGATTATATCATTTGTAAAATAAATAGTATCTATCAGATCATTTATAAAATCAATCAGAGGGGAGGCTGACTCCAATTACCTTAAAATTCTCTTTTCTGTGGTATTCGGTGGGAATTTCAGATAGAATAATCTCGTTTAGTTTTTTTAAGATTTTGTTTTTAAAAAAACCTTTTTTATAAATTGTACTGATTTCTCGCGCAGGCTCCGGTGCTAAAAATGGAACCAGTCGGTTCGATGCAAAGTTCAAGGAAAGTTTCGGGAGAAGCGTTACTCCAATTCCTAGATCAACCATTCGTTTTAAGGTTTCAACACTTCCACTTTCTATCTTTGCCAACGAATTCCGATTGCAAATTTTTAATGATTGGTGTCGGAAACAGTGGTCCTCACCCAATACCAAAAGAGGATACTTCTCCAAGTGTTTCATAGAAACGGTTTTTGACTTTTCACGTTCTCCTTCCGGGTAGTAGGCAACAAATGGCTCGTAGTACAATGGGTTTTCAATGATATTAGGAACTCTTAATGGAGTCGCAAGGATTCCTATGTCCAATTCTTCCGCTTCTAGTTTTTCGAGGATTGTAAGTGTTGGCAATTCGGAAATTCGAAAGGATACCTTGGGAAGCTGTTGTTGGAGCTTTTGATAAATATTGGGGATTAAAAATGCACCGACTGTAGGAATTACGCCTATCGATAGAGTACCGATTGCATCATTCTTACCAAGACCAGCAATTTCATAAAGTTTATCAGCTTCTCTTAATGTGTGACGAGCTTGGTTAACAACTTCCTTCCCAAGTTTTGTCGTTACAATAGGATTTTTCTTTCGATCAAATAAATCAAAACCTAACTCTTGTTCTACTTTTTGAATCTGTAAACTTAAAGTCGGTTGAGCAACTAGACAATGTTCTGCGGCTTTTGCAAAACTTTTGAATTGGTCTAGAGCAACCACATACCGCAATTGAGTAATTGTCATTTCAAGTTGATTTTAACATTTGAAATCTTGTTTTTCAACTTGCATTTTTAAATTTTTTGGTTTCATTTGAAGTATCGCCATGCCTTTTGTTTTTTTGCTTTTTTTAACCTTACTCGCGCCAATTGCAGTTTCGTCCGATCCTATCTTGGTTTCTGCTGAATCTGTTCAGAGTTGGGATAAGAATTGGCAATATTTCTCTGAAGATTTTCCGAACGGTAGAGATATTCAAGTAGCAAAGGGGCTTTCTCTACAAGGTATCAATCCACCGATAAAGGGCGAGTATAGGAACCAATTTTACTATATAAAAACTGGAAAACCACTCGGCATATATCTGGATCGAGTCCAAGAAGTAGACCAGGTTTTTGTTAATGGGTATCGAATCGGTGGAACAGGAGAAGAAAACGACAAAGGAGAGTATAAACCTAACTGGTATTATAAGAGACTTTACTTCATTTCCGAATCCTTTTTATATTCAGATAAAGCCAATGAGATTGTAATCCAAGTAATTTACAAAAATAAGACATTCCAAGGTGGTTTGTTTCGTTCTGTTCCAAAGATTGGAAACTTTCTTGAGCTTGAATTTTTAATTTTAAAGGAAGATGGCAGAGATTATTCATTTATCATGTTATTCTTTGGAATTGGTGCCTATCAGGTTTTTTCTTTATTTCTTCGTCGCCAAACAAAAAGTAATTTATTTCTCCTGCTTTCGACATTATTTTTTGTTCTTTGGCGTATCCCTTTATTAAATATCAGTTATTCTTTTTTTGCACTTCCTTTTGATTACTTACTAAGAATCTTTTTTGCTGCCCAAACAATGTTGCCAGCTAGTCTC
>JALOTI010000012.1 GCA_025457985.1 Leptospira sp. | reverse complement strand
AAGTCGAAATTATAATAGAGAAAAATTCTAAACCATCACCGATTTGGCTTCGTATTGTAAAGACCTCAGGAGCTAGACAAAAACTCAGAGCTTATTTCCGTAAACTGCAAGAAGATAACCAAAAAGAGACGATTGCATCGGTTATTGACTCTGTTGCACCTGTTGTTGATGAAAATACCATCAAAGAAATCAAAAAGGTCAAAATTAAAAAACCTGTTTCGAAATCAAATTCAGGTAAAGAAGAATCAAAAGAGTTTGGAATATCTGTTGCAGGTTGGAATGATGTCCCGGTTCGTGTTGCTTCCTGTTGTATGCCAATTCCTGGTGATGAGATCATAGGATTTATTACCAGAGGAAGGGGAGTGAGTGTTCACAAAAAAGATTGTACGACCGCATCGAAACAATTGGAGTGGATGAAGACTATACCGGTTCGATGGGAAGGTCCTGGCGAACCTATTCCAGTTCAAATTGAGGTTCGTGCTAAGGATGTTCAAGGAATTTATCTGTCGATGGTAGAATCTATCTCAAGCACAGAGACAAATATTTTAGAAGCCGGCGCATCCTCTCACCCAAATGGAACTCTGACCGCAAAATTTATGTTAGAGGTGGACCATTTAGATCAACTGAAAGAAATTTTGGAAAACCTGCGAATGATCAAAGGTGTGATTTTTGCGGAACGAGTCAAAAAATAAAAACTTTCACAATATAAACCACTGTGATTTGCCTGGGGCAAGTTTGAAGTAAACCTGAGCTTTATTCTGAAGTTCTGGATCTTGGTTGTATCTATTATCTTCAATCACTTCATAAATCTCTTTTGTATATACAACTTCATCGAGAAATAGAAACCCCGAAACTTCAATAGAATTCGGATTAAAGATTAAGATTTCCTTTTGTGAATTGCTTGTGATCTGAAAGGCTAAGAGATTCAAAGAATTGAATTCAGTGAAATCCAGTTGTTGAATGAAAATTGTTCCTGTTCTATTTTTTAAAATCAAAAAGATTCTTTTGTAGAATTCAAAAAGCTCTTGATCTATTGTTTCATCGTCTACCGAAACCATCTGTACTGGTATTTTTTTTGAGAATCCAAAACTTTGACCAAAGTGAAACAACAGAATGGATTCTGAAAAACAGAGAAGACTAAAATAGGTTTTGGATCTTTCGGCGAAAACGAGCTGAGATCTTTTTTCATCATGGTTTTCTAAAAACCGAATTTTTTGAGGTGTGTTTCTTTGATTTCGTCCTATATTTTTTAATTCATTGTAAATAGACTCAAATCGATTTTCCACCATTGAATCATAGAGACTTTTATCATACGTTGCATCAAAACCTAAATCTAAGAGTTCTGCCTCTCTATTCCAGTATACTTCCGCATAGAACTTAAAGTTAGGAAAATTTGATTTAATTGTTTTGATTACTCGGCTCCAACTGTACTTGAAATCTTTTCCATGTGTTCGTTCAAATACATCTGGCAAAAGAAGCATTGCCATATCACAGCGAACACCATCTGCTCGTTGCGCTATTTCAGATAAAATTTCTATATGAATTTTTTCAACTTTAGGATTTGAGAAGTCCCACTGGATTGTATCAGTCCAACCATTGAAGTATGGATCTCGGCCAAAACAGTAAGAACGTCCATTGGAATGTATGAATTGGTTTTGAGATTCTGTGCTTTCATTTGCTTCTAAAAATAAATTTGGATCTTTATTTACCCAGATCGAATCGATTGACATATGGTTTGGAACAAAGTCTAAGATTAACTTCTTATTGAGAGCATTTAGCTTTTGTTTTGTGTTGAATAGTTCATCTTTTTGTCCAAGTAAATCGTCTAGAACATAATCATTGATCGAATAAGGGGAGCCATAAATATCTATTTCGTTTAGGTTCTTTTTTGCCAGTTGAAACTCTGGTCGAAGCAGGGGTAAAGTACGTGCAATTTTTTGAGAGGATTGGCTATTTTTCCAAACTCCCATGAGCCAAATTTCATCGGCCCGTTGGAATACTGGATCGTCCTGAAGAAGATTTGGGATTTCAGACAAAGAACATTTATTTTTATTACAAAAAAGCCTTGAGCCTATCTCGTACAAAAGGATTTGATGGAACTGGTATTTCATCATGAGTATCAAATTGTAATCAAAGGTTTCAGCATGCGCAAGATTGTTTTTTTATGTTTTTTATCCTGTGTTTTCTTTTTTCTTAATTTGAACTGTTCGGAAGAGACAGGTCGTGAGCCAAGTAGTAAGGTTATCGATTTGCCTTGGGAAGGCGATCCAAATTCCATCCCCACCCTTCTTCGGCAAAAAAACCCTGCCGCGAGTACCGAGGCAAAAAAAGGCGGGATCATCCGCATTTATTCACACCAGTTCCCCAGATCTTTGAATTACTATTTAGAGCAATTTACAACAACTGCTCGAATTTTTACGAGCCTCTACGAACCACTTTGTTCTTACCATCCTTTCAGTTTGGAGACCATTCCCCACCTCGCACGGGAATGGAAAATCTCTTCGGATAAAAAAAAGTTCACCTTCTATTTAGATCCAAACGCTCGTTGGTCTGATGGGAAACCAGTTACTGCTGACGATGTGATTTTCACCTATGACACAATCATGAATCCGAAAAACAACACAGCTGTATTTCGAATCTCTCTTTCGAGATTTTTGAAACCAGTTAAAGAAGACGATTTGACAGTTAGTTTCCAAGCAAAAGAGGTTCATTGGAACAATTTTAATGATGTTGCCTCATCTATTTTTATCTTACCCAAACATTACTTTGAAGGGAAAGACTTTAACAAAGAGAATATGGAGTTTCCAGTTGTTTCTGGGCCCTATAAAATTTCAGACGTAAAAAAGAATCGATACGTAAAATTGGAACGAAGAGGTGATTGGTGGCAGCGAGCCTATCCTTTCAACCAAGGTCGCTATAATTTCGATACAATTATATACAAAGTTTACAATGAAGAAGCTGTTGCTTTACAAGCCTTTAAAAAAGGTGATATTGATATCTATCCAGTTTATTCCGCCTTTGTCTGGGTTGAAGAAGCCAAAGGAGAGGCATTTGATAAAAATTGGATTGCAAAACAACGAGTTTTTAACGAAAAACCTGTAGGTTTCCAAGGTTGGGCCATGAACACAAGGAGAGAAATCTTCTCGGACAAACGAGTTCGTGAAGCTATGACTCTGTTAGTTGATCGTAAACTTATGATCGACAAATTAGCGTATGGCGAATATGATCCAACAAATAGTTATTATCCAGATTTTTATCTCGGATCAAATAAAAGTCCCAATCCTCCTTCCGATTTCAATATGACCAAAGCAAGGTCACTTTTGAAAGAGGCTGGCTGGATTCCGAACAAAGATGGAATATTGGAAAAAGATGGAAAACTATTTCAGTTCACTATTTTAGATCGAGATAAAAAAACAGAAAAATATTTCACAGTTTTTTTAGAAAAAGCGAAAGAAGTTGGTATTCGTGCTTCGATTGATACAATGGATTTAGCGTCTTGGAGCGAACGAGTTGATAAGTATGACTTTGATATGACCTGGGCTGCTTGGGGATCGGGTGTTTTTAAAGATCCTGAGTCACAGTGGTATTCTAAATATGCTGATGAACCTGGTCAGCCAAATCTACCTGGACTAAAAATTCCATCTGTGGATAAACTCATAGAAAAACAAAAATCAGAATTTTCTTTGAACGCTAGAAATCAAATTTTAAAGGAAATTGATAAGATCGTTTATAAAGAATATCCCTATGTCTTACTATGGCATTTACCTAGTGTTAGATTGCTTTATTGGCAAAAGTATAAACATCCAACTCTACCATTGGGAAGATACGGAGATGAAAGTTTCTCGAGTGACTATTGGTGGTATGATGAAGAAATGGATAAGCGTTTAACGAATGCTATTTCCAAAAAAGAAACCTTTGATGAGTATCAAAAAGTAATTCGCCTGGATAAATAAATTGGCTAAAAAATTTGGTCCCATCCAAACCTTTAGGGATAAAATAGCAAAAGTTTGGAACCAATATCCAAATTGGGGAAAAATTCCCCAATTTTTGGAACTTTTAGAAAAGGGTCTTGATAAAGAACTTTTTTTTGATCCCGAAAAAGAAGAAAACCCAATCCCCCTTGAGGACCTCCCAGTCGATGAAGTACTTCGGAAATCTGGTCCATTTCGAAATTTTTATGAAAAACTCTTTCCTGTTTCTCATGTCTTCCGCATAACATATCGTTATGAGAGGGAATTTTTAGATAATTTTTTACCAATATCAAACGAAGGTTATATCGGTCGTGGTTCTTATAAGTTTGTCTATAAACTTCCTTGGAATCAAGTAGTTAAGGTCGGAAAATCCAAACTTCCATCTGATTCACTATTTGGCTCCCTCTTTAAGGAAGTCGGTAGAGATTTGACTCGATTCCTCAAAAAGGAGGAAATTGAGCTTATGGAATTTTTAAAGTCAAACACTCGGCGAGAGAGCAAACAGGACGAAATAGACTTTAAATTTAAACGTTTGGGTTTGGAGCGAATGCACTACTGGAAGTTAAAATCGCTCATACCAGATTTGGTGGTTCCAACTCGTTTTTTTATGGGTATTCGTGTGAGAAAAAATCCCCTTGGTATCCCAAATGTAACTCTGACTCCCTGCGA
The DNA here is from genome assembly GCA_025457985.1 of Leptospira sp. Lineage (GTDB taxonomy): Bacteria > Spirochaetota > Leptospiria > Leptospirales > Leptospiraceae > Leptospira_A. The sequence goes on along the minus strand of JALOTI010000012.1, from coordinate 8,181 downwards.
CCAACAACCACTTCTTCCTGGTAAACATTTAAAAGAGTTTACTGTCAAAAATGAAAAATTAGATCAAAATGTCCTTCTTGATACTTTTTTTCCCAAATGGAAGTTGAACTTCAACTCACATAGGTTTGGTGTAATTTCGAAGTCTAAATTAAAAAAAATTGCTGTGGACTTTAATCGGGTGATTGAAGTAACCAAATACTTCGCGGAAGAAGAAAAATTGATATTTGATGTCCACACAGAAAATATCATCATCACACTTCCGGATTTTGAACTCAAAATTTTTGATTTTCATTTATTTGACGATTATCTATATGAACCGTCATTGGAGAACCCAACTCCAGAAATGGATCATATAAATATCATTGAAGAGTTTATCCGCTCTTTTGAGCTCGATTGAATTCTATTTGATTTGACTTAGAGTTGCCTATTTTTACCAAATAAATAAGTCTCAATTGAAAAACTAAAAAGTAAGAAAAATTACAAACTTATGTTACAAAAACGCAACTTAAATCTGTTTTATATCCTCTCAATCTTTGTTTCCGTTTTTGCAATATGGGAAGCTTTTGCACTTCGATGGGTCTGTGATGATGCTTTTATTAGTTTTGTCTATGCAAGAAACTTGTTTGAAAATGGAGCTTTGGTATTCAATGCAAATGAATATGTAGAAGGCTTTTCTAATTTTCTTTGGACCATCTTACTCAGTTTAGGTTTTCTACTAAATCTAAGTCCCACAAATTTTTCCATTATTTTGGGATTGAGTTCTTTTGTATGTTTGTTATGGTTTCTTTTCTATTTGGAAAATGAACTCAATTTTGCCAAAGTTCTTCCCATATTTCTAATTCATATCTGTTTGTTCCGTCACAATTGGATATTTGCCACATCAGGCTTAGAAACCATGTCGTTTGTCCTTTTCGTAACCGTAGGTTTGATCTCAGAAAAGCTTAGAGGATATGTATTTTTCTTCGCTTGTATGACACGACCAGAGGGAATTTTATTTTTTGGACTCTATGCCCTTTCAGAGCGCAAAAGATGGATGAAGTTGGAGAATGTATTTTTTTCGATCGTTTTGGTTTCTTTATTTTTCTTTCGATTGATTTATTTTGGTGATTATCTTCCCAATACTTTTTATGCTAAGGCAAGCCATGGAGGTAACTTTCTCCAAGGTTGCAAGTATATATTCTATTTTTTTAAATCATATCCGATCTATTTTATTGTATTTGCATATTCTGTTGTATTGCTATTAATTTCAGTATTTAGAAAGTCGAAAGATTGGCTTTTGAATTTTGGTGTATTGATATACATAAGTTATATTCTTTATGTAGGTGGGGATTTTATGGGTATACGTTTTCTCATGCCTATACTTCCTTATCTTTCGTACTTAGTGTATAGAGAAATTTTGAATGCGGACGAAAAGTTACAGTTTGAATCAAATAAAAAAGGCATTTTAAAAATTTATGAAAAGAATAGAATTCTTATAGTTTTATTTTTTATTCTATCAACAGCTGTGTATAGAAATCCATTATCTTCCGAAGGAAAAAAATTTGCTGATTGGAATGGTATCGCGGAAGAAAGAGAGTTTTACGAAAATAAATTAATCGATCTTTCCGGTTATGGAGATCCGATTCCTAAGGTTCGGATGGCATTTTTTGGGGCTCAGGCACATTTTGTTTATAACTTACGGCCTTTATACGCATTTGAAGCAGAAGTGGGACTTACCGATTCTGAATTTGCAAAACGAGAAAAGATAGACTTTGGCAGGATTGGACATAACGGCCAATTAACAATGGAAGATTTAAAAAAGCGAAATATTCATTTGATTTGGGCAAATAAATTTCCAGAGAGAAATTTACCGATCATTATGTACAATTGGAGAGGATTTATGATTCCAGTTTATGTACTTCGAATGGATTCAACTATCTCGAATGATCTTTGTTCGAAACAGTATTGGGATTGTAAGTCGTTTTTTGAAGAGTTAAAAAAGAGAAACCTACCGATTGATGAGGAGCATTCGTTTTTATGAGTCCTTTTTTTCGAAAAATAGAAACTTCATATGGGAAGGTCATTTTTGGCACCCTCGGAAAGTATGATGAGAAAAAAAAACTTTCTCTTGAAGAAACAACTTATCCAAGTAATGCGATAGACTGGCATAACTATGCAAATAAAAAGATCAAAGAAGTTTTATCGAAGGATATTCAGGTTTATTCACTAAACCAAGAACATGGCAAAAAAATTTGGAAAACAGAGGATATTGATACAAATGGTGACAATTTAGGTGATGGCCTGATTTCAAAAACAGATAATGAATGTTTGGTAATCAGAACAGCAGATTGTGTGCCTGTATTCTTTTTTTCAACTCGGACTCCATTTGTGGCAGTTTTACATTCGGGATGGAAAGGAACTTTTCTCGGCATCACCGAATCCTTACTCAGTTCTTTATCGGAATATGATATAGATCCAAAAGATTGTAAAATTATAATCGGTCCATACATCCAAAAGGAAAATTACGAAATAAAATGGGATGTTGCTCAGAAATTTATGGACTTGGGAGAGAAAGTTATCGAGAGAAGAGGAGAGGCAGAAGATAGTTTCCTATTAGATACAGGTGCTGCCATTGAAGAAAGAATCAAACGTATGGGATTGGAAATTGAGGTTCAAAATGAAAACTGGGAAGTATTTGGAACAAAAGACTTCTTTAGCCACCGAGCCAAAGAAGTTGGTCGTAATTTGAACTTTATACTTTGGGAATCTTAAGGAGTGTCTCTTTGATCTTCTCCAATACCTTTTCTCGTTTGATTGGTTTGATGATATAATCCATCGCACCATTCTCAAGCAGGGTCTTCACAACACTTGGTGTATTTTCTTCCGAGATAAACAGAATCCTTGGTAAAACACCCATCTCCTTCATATCCCAAAAAGCTGCGTAACCGTCTACTTCTGGAAGAAAGATCTCTATGGTCACAAGGTCCAGTTGTTGGCGGTGTTCCTTATACAATTTAAGGAGTTCCTTTCCTGTCTCTGCAATTCCAATGATTTTAAATCCTTCCGACTCCAAAATTTGTTGGAGCTGTTTCGACTGGAATTTAGAGTTCTCCGCGATTAAAATTTGATAAGGCCTTCCTGTTGGTCCGATTCCCGCTTGCATCTTGGAATACCCTAAACCAAAGCCTTTTCGATTTCAACACCAATTTCTTTTGTGCCAAGAACAGTGGATCCTTCTTCAGCTATATCTCTCGTACGAAGTCCTTTTTTTAGAACAGTTCGTATCGCTGACTCAATTTTTAAAGCTTCTTCCTCTAAAGAAAAGGAATAACGAAGCAAAAGAGCTCCAGATAGTATTTGTGCAATTGGATTGGCAATTCCCTTGCCTGCGATATCCGGCGCAGATCCGCCAGAAGGTTCATATAGTCCAAAGCCGGATTCTGAAAGAGATGCGGAAGGTAACATTCCAATAGACCCAGTAATGATTGAGGCTTCATCCGAAAGGATATCTCCAAACATATTTTCGCAGAGCATTACATCGAATTGTTTTGGTTTTACGATAAGTTGCATTGCTGCATTGTCAACATAGAGGTGTTCAAGGGAACAATCTGAGAATTCTTTCTTATGAAGGTCCACAACAACTTCCCGCCAGAGGACAGACGTTGTAAGAACATTAGCCTTATCAATGCTTGTAACTTTTTTATTTCTTTTTCGAGCCGCAGAAAAAGCGGTTCTTGCTATCCTTTCAATTTCACGACGAGAGTATCTCATGGTATCAAAAGCAAACTCTTCGGCCCCTGAACCTTCTCGACCTTTCGGTTTTCCGAAATAAATTCCAGACGTTAACTCGCGTAATATGAGAATATCTAAGCCATCACCAATGATGTCAGCACGGATGGGGCTAGCTTTTTTGAGTTCTGGGTAGATAATCGCTGGCCTTAGATTTGCAAATAAATCAAAATGCTTTCGCAGTGGGAGCAGGGCTCCTCGTTCCGGTTGCCGATCTGGTGGTAGTGTTTCCCATTTTGGTCCACCGACGGATCCAAAAAAAATTGCACTTGATGACTCACAAAGTTTGAGAGTTTCGGGTGGGAGTGGATGACCCGTTGCATCGATTGCAGCCCCACCAACTAATGCCTGTTCGAATGTAAATTCTTTTTCTTTATTTCCCAATGCCTTTTTTACAACACTGAGTGCTACTTCCATAACCTCTGGGCCAATTCCATCCCCAGAAAGAACCGCTACTTTTTTCATTTCATTTCCTTTAAAACTGATTCTAAAATTTCTAATCCACTTGCTGCTTTTTCCATACTTGTTACAAGCGGAGGCATGATTCTTATAACCGTTGTTGCCGTACTATTTACAATAAGACCTCGACGTAAACATTCTTCCACAACCGGTCTTGATTCGGAATAGAGTTCAACTCCAATATGCAAACCACGGCCTCGTACTTCTTTGATTTTTCCAGTCTCTGTCATGATCCGTTTTAGGTTACCAAACATTTGTTCGGATAACTCCGAAACATGTTGTAACAAGTTACGTGATAGAATGATACGAAATGTCTCATATGCGACTGCACATGCAAGATGGTTTCCTCCAAATGTCGACCCATGCATTCCTCTACCCAAAACAGATTCGTGTTCTTCTCCCACAACAAGAGCACCAATCGGAAATCCGGATCCAAGAGCCTTTGCCAAAGTAAAGGCATCAGGATAAAGACCATAGTGTTCAAAACAAAAGAGTTTTCCTGTTCTTCCCATACCTGTTTGTATTTCATCAAATACCAAAAGAGCATTTGCTTCCTCTGTCAACTTTCGAGCTAAGTTTACAAAAGATTGTGATAGTGGTCTGATTCCACCTTCACCTAGTATGAGTTCCATTATGAGACCTGAGATTTGTTCGCCGTATTGTTCAAATACTGAAATCAGTGACTCCTCATTATTTGGCTCAATGAAATGGATGTCAGGTGCTAATTCACCAAATCCTTCTCGAATGGAGGAGTTTCCAGTCATAGTCATTGCAGAAAATGTACGCCCATGAAAACTACCTTGGAGAGCCAAAATGATAGGGCGGTCTTGATTTTTCGCAATTCCATGCCTTCTCATCAGTTTAAAGGCTGCCTCATTTGCTTCCGTTCCTGAGTTACAGAAAAAGACCTTTCCTGGAATACTATTTTCGATGATCACTTCTGCCAGTTTGCCTTGTTCTTCCGAATAATAGAGATTCGAAGAATGTATGAGTTTGTCAGCTTGGTTTCGGAGGGCTTCTATTAAGTCTGCCTCACCATGGCCTAAGTTGCTCACTGCAATCCCGCTCAAAAAATCGATGTATTCTTTATTGTCTTGATCGAATAGAGTTTCGCCAACACCATACGTAAACGCAATCGGATAACGGTTGTATGTGTTTAATACGTATTTATCGGAGAGAGTTTTGATTTCTTCAAATTTTGTTTTTGTGTTTTCTGTCATACTAGGCCTGCTAGTTTTAAAAATTCTTTTTCTGCGGAGATAATTTCTTCTCCGAGTTTTTCCCACAAGTTCGGAATATCTTCTACCTTCTTCGGTTTTTTTAAGGAGGCAAATGACGAGTAGATTTTTACTTTAGGTTCGGTACCAGACGGACGGATTGTGAGTTTTGCATTCCCTTCTAATTCCACTTGGATTACATTGGATTTTGGCATTCCCTTAAATATCCCTGATTTTGATTTTCCAGCTGCTTTTTGGGTTTCGAAATCCAGAACTCCGATCACCTTTCTGCCACCTAACACCGTTCCAATGAGACTGGATGTTCGTAAAGCCTCAATTGAATTTTTGATTTTTGTTTGTCCTGTGCTTCCTTCTAAGGTTAACGAGTACAAACTTTCCCTATACAAACCATAGTTTAGATAGATTTGATTGAGATAACCAAGAATATCAGATTTTTCTGCAAGGATTTCGATAAAGAGAAGAGCACTAGACAGCGAATCTTTATCTCGGACAAAAGGTACGGGAAGGTAACCATAAGATTCTTCTCCGCCAAAAAGAAATACATTGTCCTTCTTTTTCTCTATTGCCTTCATCTCTTCCGCAATGTATTTAAATCCAGTTAGTACATTGCTAATTTTAATTTTATTCTTTTTGGCAATAGACTCTTGGAGATCTGTTGTAACGATTGTTTTAACTAAGTGATAGGTTTTCTTTTTAGATTTCCCCTTTTTTTCACAGAGATAAGCTGCCATAATGGAGCCAATTTGGTTTCCATTTAAATATTCATACTCTCCATCTGCTTTTAAAACACCTACACCAAGTCTGTCCGCATCGGGATCAGTAGCTAAAAAAACTGGAGCCTTTCTTTTTTTTGCATACGTTTCGGAAAGTGCAAGGGCTTCCTTTTCCTCTGGATTGGGATACTTTACCGTTGGGAACTCTCCGTTCGGTTTTTTCTGCTCTGGAACTAGAAATACAGATTTGTAACCAAAGTATTGGAACATCTTTGCCATATATTCTCCGCCGGTTCCATGTAACGGAGAATAAACGATTTTTAGATTATTTTTTACTTTCGATTTTGTGTTTCCCAAAAGACCTGAGGATTTTAAATCCTTTAGGTAGGTTTTAAAAACAATTTCACCTACTGGTTTCACGAATTTTTTATAGTCTTTATCCGTTTTTTTGATCTGTGGAATTTGGTTCCAATCATTGATATCAGATATTTTTTTAATAATCAAACTATCGTCTGGCGGAACAAGTTGACCACCATCCGAAAGATAAGCTTTAAATCCGTTGTACTCTGGTGGGTTGTGAGATGCAGTAATAACAATTCCACCGTGCGCACGATAATGTCTGATCGCATAAGAAAGGATAGGGGTAGGTGTCACTTTCGGAAATATATAAACCGTAACACCTAACTTAGCCCCGATGCCCGCTGAGATTTCTGCAAATTCTTTGGACATCCTTCGTGAATCGTAGGCGATGACGATGGATGGGTTCTTCTTGGTTTCCGCTAAGTAAGATAAAAAACCAAGGGCAGCGCGACCGATGGTATACGAATTGAGTTTGCCAACTCCGTTGCCAAGTTTGCCTCGGATGCCTCCCGTTCCAAAACTGAGGGGAATGGAATAAGAATCTACAAGTTCAGATGTCTTTCCTTGTTTCCATTCTTCATACGCAATTTTTGCCTCCGATTGGATTTCGGGAGAAAAAGGTGATTTCGTCCATGAGAGGATGTAGTCTTCTGGTTTCAACATAGCTATCCTACTATCCTGTAGAAGCGAACTTGTCTGGAAATCAAAATTGGAACCAAGGGAATTTTTCATAGAGGATCGATTGGAGCGGTATCGGATGGAAGCCCGATGCAATGCTGGCGAAAGTGGGCTTTCGGCCTTTGACCTTGCTGATACCTTGGAGCATGCGGGTCTTAAATGGAGTGATTTGGAAAGGCTCTCTCTGGCAGATTCGCCAAACCGAGGCAGTCTCTCACTTCGAGCCGAAATTGCCTCACTCTATCCCAATGTAAATCCCGACCAAGTCCTTGTTACCACAGGAACAGGGGAGGCTTTGTATTTAGCCTTTCAGCTTCTCGTGAAGCTAAAAGATACCGTTACCGTACTTTGGCCTGCCTTCCAAGCTCTTTACGAAATCCCAAATGCATTAGGAGCTCGAATCGAAAAAATCCCAATCACTGGACCACTTCACCAATCCATGTGGGAAGGAATCCAAGCGAATCTCCATATAATCAACCACCCCCACAATCCAACGGGTCAAAGTTTTGCCGAAGGCGAATTAGATAAGACAAAAAAATATTTAGAACAGACAGGTTCAAAAGTTCTTTTTGATGAACACTATCGTTTTTTACCAGGCTCAGGTATGTTAGGTGAAACGGGTGTTGCAATTCAGTCTGGGTTTTACGGAACTGGATCATTTACAAAATGTTTCGGTGTCACAGGACTTCGTGTGGGCTGGTTAGTTGCGGATGAAAAATTTATCGAGAGGGCCCGATCTTTTAAAGATTACCTAACACACACTGTCTCCCCCATCAGTGAAAGAATAGCCCTAGGACTTCTTACAAACCGGAATAACTTTTTACCAAAAATACAAACACGTGTTAGAAATAATATTAACTTATTTGAGAAGAATTTTCACTGAAATACACCGCGAAGCGCCGCATTGCGGCCCCTTAAAGTCCTCGCCCAATTCGCTCTTCAAAAACTTGCGGGTGCTGTCACCT
>JALOTI010000340.1 GCA_025457985.1 Leptospira sp. | reverse complement strand
CCGCTATATTTCTAGGTTTAGGCATCTGTGGAATTCTTAACAAAAAACAAATCTAAGTTTTTGCTCTTTTTATTACTTCTTTTCGCTCTTTTGTATGGGAACAATTCGCCATTGTATGACCAGGACGAAGCGGCATATATGGGATTTTCAAAATCCATTATGACTTCGGGCGATTTCCTAAAAATGGATTTTCCTTTCTCCAAACCACATCGAAAACCCCCACTTCATTTTTGGCTCACTTCGATCCAGTTTTACTTATTTGGCGCCAATGAATTTGTTCTACGACTTTTACCAACTATCTATATCCTTTGTACCGTTTTTTTAACCTATCTCTTAGGGAAACGATTGTTTGGTGATGCAAATGGCATATTAGGTGCTATGATTTTAGGTTTCAGTTTGTATTTTCCTTTGAACGGTAAAATTGCTTTAGTTGATAGTTTACTCGTTTTTTGCGAAACCTTAGGTTTTGTCTCTCTTGTGTATTGGATTTTAGAAAGAAGCTCCACGGCAAAGTTCTTATTTTGGCTCAGTATCAGTTTGGGAACTCTGGCAAAAGGACCTCCTATTCTTATCTTTTTAGGCGGGATCTGTTTTGTCTTACTTTTCAGAAAAGATACGAGAAGTTTGGTTTGGAGTTTGCATCCATTTGTGTATCTGCCGGTAACTCTCCTTCCCTTTTCACTTTGGGTATTTTTTGTTTGGAAGTCAACAAATGGTGAGTTGATTCAATGGATGTGGGAATGGTATGTCTTACGAAGAGCAACAAATCCTGTATTTGGGCAATCAGGACCACCAGGGACGTACTTTATCCTGTTCTTTATAGGACTCTTCCCATGGTCTTACTACTTATTTGGTTTTTGGATTCGAATCTTTAAGAACTCGAAAGAATGGATAAAAAGTAATACAGTTACATTAAAAAATATTTGGCAGGCAATACAAACAGTAGAGATCAAAATATTTCTATTGGGTGCAGGCTTATTTTTTTCTTGGATTTTTTATGAGTTCTTGGCAAGTAAACTTCCTTCGTATCCATTAGCGGCGTATCCAATACTTTCTATTATTTTAGCTAACTACATTCTCAAATTCAAAAACGATAAAAAAACAATTCGAATCTTTATGATGGCGTCCGTCCTAATTTCACTTACTATCTCTATTTTTTTACTGCCATACCTTAACAAATTTAGAGAAGATACCCAATCTTTTTCAAAAGATCTCAACACACTCCTTCCAATACATACAAACGTATTTGTGAATAAAAACTTAGCTCTTCCAAGTTTGGCAGTGTATAGTCATCTTGAATTTACGGAAACAGATCCAATTTTTAATCCGGAAAAAGGGTATTATCTAATCACGGACGAGGAGTTATTGGTTTGGCAAACTTTGGGATATTCATACCAAGTGCTTTTAAATAAAAAATCTATTTTTGCATATGATAGAAATAAAACGTTCCATCTGTCCTTAGTCAGAAAAGATTAAGGCAAAAAACGACTATTAGTTTCTTCATTGGGTAATAAACAAAACTCGGATCGACCAAACCATCTATATCTATGTTTTGCGACGAATCGATAGAAAAAATCCCGAATAAACTTTGGAATAACAACTAAGTAAGTAAGAAGAGAATATGGAAAGTCTAAAGATTTTGAAAGAGTGAGAATAGCCTCTGATTCAACTAGAATTACATTCCCATTATAATAGAGGATTGAATCAATGGTTGGAAAATTTTCTGGAATATCCTTTTGAATCAGGTTATACGTGTCTCCGCCTATTTGTGAAAAATAGAGATCTTTTTTTTTATTTCGTTTGAGAATCCATTGTACCGAACCAGTACAGAGATTACAAACCCCGTCAAAGAAGACTATCTTTCGGTTTTCCATTTGCGAAATTCCTTCCGATATCCAAACTGGTTTAAGAGTTTTGGAACTCCAGTCTAAAACGAGGAGAGACATATGTTTTCTATTTTTAATGCAAAAGGTATAGAAAAAAAAGACAAAGCCATCCGAGAAAAAATTGAGTCTAACAAGGAATTTATATCCAAACTCATACAAATCCAGAATCCAAATTTTTTAAATTTCCTAGCACCTTACCAAAGGGTTCAAACAGAACTCGGAGATTTGGTCACTGAAATATCTCATCTAAACTCTGTTAAAAATTCGGAAGAAACTCAAAAAATCTATTCAAACCTATTGCCGATTTTAAGCGAGTATTATACCGACCTGGGTCAAAATGAAGAGATTTTTGCAATTCTTTTAAAAATTCAAAAAACAGCTCTTTCCCTCGATATCGAACAAAAAAAAGTTTTAGAAAACGAAATCAGAGACTTTCGTCTTTCCGGTGTTGGACTTGAAGCAGACAAAAAAACAAGACTAAAAGAAATTAGAGCCAAACAAAGTGATCTAAGTAATCAATTTTCCCAGAATGTATTAAATGCAACCAATGCCTTTGAACTGATATTAGACGAAGCTGATGTTGAGGGCATTCCGGAGTCAGATCGATTGGCCGCAAAGACTACTGAAAATAAGTATAAGTTTACACTCCAGTTTCCAAGTTACATCGCGTATATGACCTACGGAAAAAATAGAGAGATACGAAGGAAATTATACGAAGCCTATGTCACTCGGGCACCTGAGAATGGCCCGATCCTGGATGCGATCCTAAAACTTCGTTCCGAAGAGGCAATATTACTTGGATTTGATACGTATGCTGACTTAAGTTTGGTATCTAAAGTTGCCGATTCTCCCAAACAAGTATTAGACTTTTTACAGGAACTTGGAAAAAAGGCAAAACCAATTGCAATTAAAGAACTGGAAGATCTAAAGGCATTTGCAAGAAGTAAGGGTTTAGATACTTTAGAACCTTATGATATGAGTTTCTATTCAGAAGCCTATAAAAAATCCTTATTCTCCTATGATGAAGAGATTTATAAACCATACTTAGAAAAAGAAACCGTACTTTCTGGTACATTCCAATTTTTGGAAAAACTTTTAGGTATTCAATTTGTGAAAGTACAAACAGAAGTTTGGGACCCTACCGTATTATGTTATGACATCCAAGTAAAAGAGGAAACACGTGCAAGACTATACTTAGATCTTGAGGTAAGGCAAGATAAAAAAGGAGGCGCATGGATGCACAATTGGAAGCCACATTACAAAGATGAGGCGGGAACTCTAACCCTTCCCGTGGCTTTTGTTGTCGCCAGTTTCCCCAAATCAACCAAAGAAATTCCCTCCCTCCTAAGACCAAGTGATGTTGTAACCCTTTTCCACGAACTTGGCCATGCTCTCCATCACTTACTCTCCAAAGTGAACCAACCTTTTGTGAGCGGAGTAAATGGGGTTGAGTGGGATGCTGTCGAATTTCCGTCTCAGTTTTTAGAAAATTTTGCGTATGAGCCCAAGGTTTTAGAGCTCTTTGCCTTCCACTACCAAACCAAGGAACCGATTCCTAAATCCTTTATAGATACAATGGTAAAAGCAAAAAATTTCATGTCTGCCATGGGAGTCATTCGACAACTGGAATTTGCAATA
>JALOTI010000339.1 GCA_025457985.1 Leptospira sp. | reverse complement strand
TCCAGGAGTTTCTAATTTGGGAATATTCGCAAAAAACGATAATACAACCGCTATGATCGTTGCAATAGTAAGGAGAACAACAATCCATTTCATAAGGATGTCTAAGGCACCAAATTTACCTACAGAAAGAAGCAACAAACAAAAGAGAAGGATGATCGAACATAAAACCCATGGTTCTAAATTTAGTCCTAAAATATTGGAAAGTAATCCAGAAGTGACTAAAGTCACTGTTGCGACGATGATACACATCGTACCCACAGAAACTAAAAAGAAAATCCAGATTGGGAATCTACCGAGTGTCTCATATCCATCTAACAAAGATTTACCAGTATGAACCGTATACTTTGTTCCCACTAGAAAAAAAGGATACTTAATTATATTTGAGAATAGAACCACCCCCAAAAGTCCATATCCAAACATAGCTCCTGCACGTGTGGACTGGACCAAATGAGAAACTCCCACTGCTGCTCCTGCATAGAGGAGCCCCGGACCTAGGTAACGAAAAAAAGTAAATCGGCTCATTTTGGTCATTTTAGAACCTTGAATCGGAATTTGCGAGCTGAATCAGAACCTGGTTGCCAAATTTGGATTGAGATACCGTAAAAGAACTGCGTGCAAACCTGGAATATCAATCGGTTTTGTGAGGAAGTAATCCATGCCGACCTCGAAACATTTTTTCCTTTCTTCGTACAAAGCTCCAGCAGTCAGGGCAACTATAGGGGTATTGCTAAACTTCGGTTGTTTGCGGATTTCTTGGGATGCCGTAAGCCCATCCATATTCGGCATTTGGATATCCATAAATATCAGAGAAGGCGAAAATCCGTTTAATTTTTGCAAGGCGACATTTCCATCCGTAGCTGTCTCAATGTCAGCCTTCGGGATGAGCTTTCTAATCATTTTTTGGATGAGATCGAGGTTTAGATCATTATCCTCGACCACTAAAATTTTCGGTGAGTATTCTTCTAGGAACTTAAAGTCAGGGCTCGTTAGATTGATTAAATTAAAAGCACTATCCCAAACCGTTTCTTGGTTGGTATTTTCGTATTCCACTTCCAGCTCAAAGCTAAAAGTACTACCCTTCCCAAGTTTGCTTGAAACAGAAATTCTACCATTCATGAGTTCCAATAAGGATTTGGTAATCTTAAGGCCAAGACCTGTTCCACCGAATCTACGAGTAGAAGATGACTCTTCTTGCCAAAACGATTCGAAGAGAAAGGGAATGGACTCTTCCGCAATTCCAATCCCCGTATCTTCGATGCTAAATCTAAGGCCTATATGATCTGACTTTAAACTTTTGAAGGTAACAATTTTTAAAGAGACTCCCCCCGCTTCTGTAAACTTTACAGCATTCCCTAATAAATTGATTAGAATTTGTCTCAACCGAACTGAATCCACTTTTACATATTTAGGTAAATCGGATTCATTTTCCATTTTTATGTAGATTTGTTTTTCATTAGCTTTCCATTTTAAAAGGGAAAGGCAATCTTCAACTAATAGAATCAAGGGTGTGAACTGAGGATGCAGTTCAATTTTACCAGCTTCTATTTTAGAAATATCTAATATGTCATTTATGATTCCTAGTAGACCATGGGCGGAACTCATTGCTTTTTTTGCATATTCGGATTGAAGAAGACTCAAATTTGTTGAAAGAAGTAACTGGTTATAACCAATCACACCATTGAGTGGCGTGCGAATTTCATGACTCATGTTTGCAACAAATTGGGACTTTGCTTCGTTCGCTCTTTCTGCCTCGATTTTTGCCTTAATCAATTGCTCCTCAACTTTCTTTCGTTTGGTGATATCAATATGCTGAGTAACAAAATAATTCGGCGTACCGTTTCCATCACGGACTAAACTAGAATACACTTCGGCGTATAAAAGACTACCATCCTTTCTGAGATATCTTTTTTCAAAAACTACATCTGATAAATCTCCTCTCAGGATAGAGGATCTTTTTTCTTGTGCTACAGGAACGTCGTCTGGATAGGCAAAACGACTAGACAAGTTTCCAAGTAATTCGGCTTCCTCGTATCCCAACATGGAACAAAACTTTTGGTTTACCTTCAGAAATCGCCCATCCATATCTTGCAGACACATTCCACTGCCAGCATTGTCAAAGCTAGATCGGAATCTCTTTTCGCTCTCTTCGAGTTGATTTTGGATTTCTTTTTCTTTGGTAATATCTCGGTTGTTTGCGATCACACCAATTGTTTTGCCGGTTTTATCTTTTAAAAAACTAACTGCAGATCGGATGTTCAGTCGCTGTCCATTTTTAGCAACTTGGATAACTTCACCAAGCCAGTAACCAGTTGAGTTTAGATCTTGGATGCTTCTTTGTCGATCCTCGGGACTTAGCTCTGTTTTTAAAATTTCCAATGTGGACTTACCGATGGCTTCTGATTGAGAGTAACCATAAATTTTTTCGGCAGAGTGATTCCAGCTTGTGATACAAAAGTTGAGATCTGTTACTATAACAGCATCATACAAGTATTGTAATATTAAAGAAGAATACGTTTCGTTCGGATTTATCGGCGGCATGGAAACTGAAAAAAAAACTACATGGGAACTATCAGTCTTATCTTGGATAAGGCTTTTCTGCTTTCTACTCTTATTTCATTTTACAAGACCAATTCCCTAAGAAATCGCAGGATTTTTTTTACTTTGTTGTTCGAATTCCAAACTCCAAAAATGTATTTTAATGGTCTATACAAGTCCTCGATGAAAAACTCGATGGAGAGAGGATTTCCAATCTTGCCTTTGTGTAATTGAACCAGGCCACGAAGGACTAAAGGGAGAAGTTTTCTTTCAATCTTATCTAAAAGCAAGGCAGATATTTCACATTGAATCAAATAGAACTTGAAGAAAAAATTTTAAGGTATCTGAACAACGAAGATGCCCTGTCTATATCGGCTGAGAGGATCTGCGATTTTTTATTCCATACCAAACTTAAAGACCTCATCCCGAATCAAATAGAAATTCCAAATGTCTCCTTATTTCTTCCCTTATTTCAAAATTTAAAAAAACTGGAAGAAGCCTTTGCCACGAACCCAACGGCAATTTATCCATATCATACATTAGGTGAAGGGATTGATCAAAAAACTGGTGATACTCTTGCAGATTTTTTGACAAGTCTCGAAGTCGAACCATCCGCAAAATTAATTGAAGACCTACTTAAACAAAAGGCATTCCAAGACATTATCGCAAATATAATTGAAAGTGGAATCATAGAGTTCAACAAAAAGACAAATCCCCTCTTTGGTATGATACAAGCGACAGGTTTGGACAAACAAATCAAATCCTTTATCCAACTCTTTTTGCCGAACTTTATGCCAAAAATTGCTAACTTTTTACATTCTACTAGCTTTGGCGAAAATAGTACGCTCACAAAAGATATGGTTCTTGTTGCACTCCACACAGATTTTGGCGAACTAAAACTTCCGTCAGGTGAAAAGCTAGAAGAAGCAAAACAAAAGTGGGAAGTCTTAAAAAATCAAATTGCTGAAGATTCAAAACTGAACTCAACGATCT
>JALOTI010000338.1 GCA_025457985.1 Leptospira sp. | reverse complement strand
GCGAGACTCTAGCTTAGGCAAGTAATTCTGGGCTAGCGAGTCGAGATTTCACTCGCCCAGTTACTCGTTTAATTTCTGTTGTCAAACAGAAAAAGGTGCATTTCAGTGCAATTTGTTTGTCCGCGTTAGTGTCCAACGGACACGTGTTTGGTAACTTTTATGGCAGTGCGCGTCCAACGTAATCTCAAAATTTACGGCACACAGTTGAGTGATTCAATGCCACTAAGGCGATTTCAGCTGATGTTCTACTGCCATCGCATTGTCCAAATATATTGACCGTCGTATTGAGAAAAATTCTCGTCGTCGGCCTATGATCATCAGCAGCAATTCAGTGTTAAAGTATACGTAATGTGTACGCAATTTTGCTGTACTGAGAGTTAGAATTAGTTTTGTTGATTAATTAGCGTCTCAACTCGTTTTATACGAGTGTGACCAGACGGCTAGTTGTTTTGGGTATTTAGTATTTAAGATTTTTTTAGTTCCCAAAGTCAAAAAGATAGACTCTAGATTTTTTAATCCAATTCTCTTTAATGCTTCTAATATACTTACTGTTTGGTTATGGGAGCCGAAGAGGGGAGAGTTCGCAATTTTTAAAACTTCTGCAGTAGTTGAGGGATCCTTCTCTACTTCTTTTGAAATCTCTGACCATTCGACATCGGGTTTCGTACAGATTAAGATCAATTTTTGGATTTGGGCAGAGAGAGGAGGTAGGCTGTCAATTTCTCTGCGAATCAGTTCTCTTATATCTCTTTGAGTTTCCTGAGGTATAATTCTCTTGGGAATACGTATAATGACCTCGGTGTCATTTTCTGTGGTAACTAGTTCAAAGAATCTATTTTTAACGCCAGAGTTTCGAAGCAGGATATGGATGAGAACTATTCCGAGTCCGGAGCTTTCCTCATTGTCTACTGATTCTCTATACGCATCGTTGATATTCCGGTATTTTACTGAAGACTCAACTCGTGTATCGATTCTATGTTTTTCTTCTGTAAGAATTTTTGCATTGTTTCGAACGGAAAATTCGATATGGTCAGGATGGTTTTTAGCGGTAAGCCAGACTTTATAAGGAGTTCTTTCAAGTGATTGAAACACTCTCTTGCGATAGTGGCCAAATTCCTCCTTAAACAAAGGAATCCCTTTAATGTAGTCCTTTTCGTTATGGATGTCGAGATTTTGTTCTAAAAAAAACACGCGTTTGCCGTTCGCTTTACAACCATTCACCAAAAGTTCACTTAAAATCGTAAATAGGATCTCATGAAGGAATTCTAGGGAGATACCTCGGACGATTCTGCCAATCCATACATCCAAACCAGGGCAGTCCGATTCAGAAAAATGGACATATTCCTTGGAAATGGGCGAACCCGAGATAAAATCATCTTGGAATTTGAGGAGTTCCGTATAGGGCATCTATACCCTTTATGAACCATGTTTCGGATTTTGGACACCGAATTTTTTATTTTGAATTTTAGCAAAAAATACCGATACTTACTTTATGGAACTCTTAAGAAAACTGCTCTCTACTACCTTTGTGATCTTTTTAGCTATCAATTCGATTCAATCGCAAGATTCCACATCGCCTAAACCAGGAACAGATAGTGATATGGAAAATCACGATGCAAAGGAAGGTAAGGATAAGGAGCTCTATGAATACTATTACAAGACAAGACCTGCAAACTTTCCTGTAAGTAAGGCAAAATTAGAATACAATCTCATTAAAACATTAAAAAAAGAAATTTTAAGTAGGGATTACTCTAAAGAAAGTATTGAAGCAACAAAAAAGATAGATGCGACTAACATTCAATACGAACGAGTTTATCGTGAGAGTAAATGGGTGAGGGGATTTATGAACCAGAACACTCATCTAAACTATTCAGAATTTATGTATGTTGCAAAATACGATAAATATATGGTTTTTATGACTTTTGACACGAATCCTGAATCTTATCTCCAACCAGCGAGACAGGCGCAGATTGTATTTAGCGGGAAGGATAAGTTTGAGATAGTAATCCCCAAGCCCTAAATAATAAACTAAGGCCTGTTAATATTAAAAAATAAACCATCCCAATCCTAAAAAACCTCTCTAGATTGTCTAAGAACGGAGGGGTTTCTTCATTTCCTTTGATTAAAGAGATAGCCGAGGTTCGTCCAAAAATGGAGATCTCTTTTCTGAAGATTTCAATTGAGTCCCCGAGTTTTAGTTTTTTATATATGGAGTAGGGAATCTTTTCTGTGGCTTCAAAGAGATTTCCCGTACTAAGACCAAAAACGTAATTACACTCATAAGCGATCGGGAACTGTCGTTTGATTCGCGATAACTCTTGGATGGAACCAAAACTACTGTTCTCAGGAATCCTTAGATGTTTATATTCGTTTTTTAGTTTCTGATTTTGAGTACGAACTGTAACGTAAAGAATTGATACAACAACTAACGATACAAAAACAGTATTCGCCACCCAAATGGGAATACGTTTTGACATCTACTGTTTCGAAGACTCCTCGTAAGATTTGATTGCCTCTTCTCTATCTTGGTAAAACTGAAATGCATTGGATAGTCCCAAAAGATGGAATACTTGAAGGATAGAACTTGTCACTCCTACGAGCGCCATTTCTTTATTTCTTTTCTGTAGATTCATCTTTACGTCCAAGATCATTCGAATTCCCAAACTTGAAATGTATCTCAATTCTGAGAAATCCAAGATTAAGAATTTTCTTTCCTCTCCGACCATCTCATCTAGGACTGTTTGGGTAATTTTATCTAGAGGACCCGATTCCATACGTCCTTTGATTTGTACAATCACTGTGCCGTTCAATCGTTTCTGTTCTATTTCATATGGTAAATCTTGCATGGACTATCCTCTATTGTTTGGTACAACTACCGCCAACTTCTCTTTCGCCAATCGAATTGTAGCCTTCGAAAAAGGAGGGAATGGATAGTGTCTTTCTGTGAGCGAATCCACAGCTATGCCTCCATTCATTTCCGAGACAACTTCCACTTCATCGAAAGCCCTAAAATCTGCCAAGGAAAACTCTGTCTCTGGGGATTTAACTCGAATCTCCCTCGCATATGCCTGGAAAAAACGCTCTTTTTTATCGAAATTAGGAAAACGTTTTGGTGAACAGGAACTAATCCAACCTGTGGAACCAGCGCCGGTGTAAATAAGCAATCCTGAGCATTTTTGTTCCTCTTTTTGATTTTGGTAGGATATCCAGTAGCGAGACGTTAAATCTGGACTGTTATTGCGTATAGAAAGTTCGCAGACCGCAGGAACAGTCTGAACCTTTTTCCCATTTGGGTATTGAATTTCTGTTTCAAGCAAAGACCACTCTTCGATCTCTACATCCTTATAATTATTGTGTACGACTCTTTCCAAATCTTCTGCTGTAAAGCTCAAAAGAGCTCCCACTGATGTTTCTGGGTCTGAATTACAACCAATCAAAGGACGGTTTCCAACCTGGTGCGCGACGTAAGTGAAGTGATTATCTCCTCCATGCGAAACAACTAGATCGATTCCATCAAGAGGATCTGTTGGATCAAA
>JALOTI010000337.1 GCA_025457985.1 Leptospira sp. | reverse complement strand
CGGGGAATTACGTTAAGGACTCTCGTATACCACCGGCATTTCTAATATCTTCAAATAGTTGTTTGGTTGTCTGTTCATCAACCGCAACGTACCGAATCAAATACAAGTCTTGGCGATTTTTTATCGGCATCATTTTTCCATGAAGAGAATAACTAGTTCCACCAGGAATTTTAAACTGAATTTCCCACAAGTCTTGTATTTTCCAAACTTCAGAAGAAATGGACTGTGGTAGCAAAAAAAGTAGGCCACGGTCGGAAAGTCTTTCCGATCTTGCCACAAAAGGTTTTGGGGTTTCCTTAAAATCAAATTTTTTTGAATTATTAGATTTTTGATCTTTAGCAATTCTACGCAGAAGATCCAATTGTTTATCTAAGTTCTCCTCAGAAAGAAGGATTTTATTTTTGTCTAGACCAACATTTTGTTTGTTCGAATCTTCTGGAGGCCAAGGAGAAATGGTAAGAGAAATTTTTTCGACTAACATTAAATGGGATTCTCCCTTTCTCTCAATTGTCCCATCATAATGAAATATCAGCCCATTTTTTCCAGATTTGGTAACCACACCACCTATCAAATAACCTCCACTAGAAGGCCGAAACACATAAAGTTTTACTTTTTTTCCTGGAACCAAAAGATCTGGTGATAGACCCTTTACACTCAAAAGTAAATCTTCATTTGTTTTTTGCATTACATATGTAAGCTCACCTCGTTCATCTGCTTCTAACGATGCAACTTCGCCAATGGTAAGGTCATTTAGGCTGAGAATTTCTTTCTTAAACTCAGCTCCGGATCGAAAAAGTTTATCGAAGAGATTAACTTCCTTTTCCGTTGGATTTTCATTTGAGTTTAAAAAATATCGGTACAAAGCGTTTTTTAATTTGTTTCGGTTTTCAGGAAGTAGATATAACTCACGTTCATCTTCTGTTAACGTATCATAAAAAGACTTTAAAATATTCAATTCAGCTTGGGTACATTTTCTAGCCCGCGCATATCTATGAAATTCTCCCCAATAATTGACCACCTTCCCTTGTTTGTTCTGGAGGTAGTTCATCACTCGTACGTAGAGAAATGCGGCGGCCAACATCAAAAATATGTAAAAAAAGTAGATCGTTTCAAACTTCGGAAACACCCAAACCTGTGCGACAAAATCCATAAATTACTTTTCCTTTCTCCCAACCTTGCATTCCATGGAAGCAAGTGAGCTCATCCTACTTTAAAATTATCGGCAGAAATCCTCTCCACGGAACAATTACCCCACAAGGGAATAAAAACGAAGCATTGCCACTACTTGGTGCCCTCCTGCTTTGGGAAGGCGATGTAGTTTTAGAAAATCTTCCCGAAATTGCGGACGTACTAAAACTGATGGAAGTACTCCGCCACATCGGTGTTGAGATCACTGCTGAGGACACAAAAGGATCCTACCTCTTTCGAAAAAAAAATCCAGTCAAATCAGACCTTCCCTATGAGCTCTGTTCTCAATTGCGCGGAGCGGTAACCTTAGCTGGTCCCATTCTGGCAAGAACGGGTCGAGTCTTCCTTCCAAAACCGGGCGGTGATAAGATTGGTCGTAGGAGAATGGACACTCATCTATTGGCCCTAGAAGCTTTGGGTGCCAAAATAGAAGTTTTCCCTGATGGGTATATGATCACCGCAGATCGCCTTTCGGGAAAGGATATCCTACTTGATGAAGCATCTGTCACCGCAACGGAAAACGCAGTCATGGCGGCTGTTTTTGCCGAAGGAAAGACCATTATTCGCAATGCTGCATCCGAACCTCATGTCCAAGGATTGTGCCGTTTTCTCAATGCAGCGGGAGCAAAAATTGAAGGAATCGGAACCAATTTACTCCAAATAACGGGAGTTACAAGTCTTAGTTCTCCGGGCGGAGTTTTGCGTCATAGAATTGGAAGTGATTACCTAGAGATTGGTTCCTTTATCAGCTTAGCTGCAGTCACAGGCGGTGAGATACATATCAAAGATGTAAATTTAGATGATATCCGAATGATTCGGATGGTTTATTCAAGGCTTGGGATAGAAGTCAGACCTACGGAATCAGGAATCCTAGTTCCTTCCGACCAAAAAATGGAGATCATTCCAGATTACCATGGTGCAACTCCAAAAATAGATGATGCTCCTTGGCCAGGTTTTCCCGCTGATATGACATCTGTTGCATTGGTAACTGCAACTCAGTGTAAAGGAACCGTACTCATCCACGAAAAACTTTTTGAGTCTAGACTTTTTTTTGTAGACCACATCATTGCAATGGGAGCACAAATTATTCTTTGTGACCCGCACCGAGCTATTGTGATAGGTTCGAACAGACTGTACGGACAGAGAGTAGCAAGTCCTGATATTCGAGCAGGTATGGCGATGATCATTGCCGCACTCTGTGCAGAAGGTACTAGTGAAATACACAATATAGTACAGATTGACCGGGGATTTGAGACAATTGATACAAGGCTTCGTTCCTTAGGCGCACAAATTGAGAGAGTTCCCGAATAGATTCGAATGAATCGAAAAGATTTATTTAAAGATAGTTTTAAATCTATCGTCAACTTCACCTTTCAAAAAGCGGATGAACTCGCTGAAGTGATCTCAGATGTTTGGGAAGAAGAAAAAGATCTTACTTCCCAATCCAAGCGTAAGGCCAAGAATTCTACTCAGTCTATTTCTGCGACAAATCCAAAACTAAAAAAACAAGGCCAGCTAACCAAAGACGAAAAAAACCCCAAAAAACCCCGAAAAAATGGGGAAAAACAGAAAAAATCGAAGATGTTCCAAACTCTTGCATTGCCGCCAGGGAACAGTCTGAACTTTTTTACTCTTTGTACAGGTTGTAATGAGTGTATTTTTTCTTGCCCTTACTCCGTCTTATTCCCTGTTACATTAGAGAATTCAGAAAAAACATATCCTTTTTTAGATCCGAACGCAAAGGCTTGTAAACTTTGTGCTGATACTCCTTGTATTTCCGCCTGCCCGGAATCTGCCTTACTTCCGATTGAGAATGATTCTAAACCAAAGTTCGGTAAGGCGATCGCACAACACCAACACTGTATCAATCAAAAAACAGGTAGCCAAACATGCAATGCCTGTGAATCAGTTTGCCCAATCCCCAAAACAGTACATTTTAAAGGAAATTTGCCCAAATTTTCTCAAAGTTCCTGTACAGGATGTGGACAGTGTGTCGAAGTATGTCCAACTTTCCCGAAAGCAATCCAAATCAAAGTGAACAAAATAACTTTAGAACTTTAAAAAAAAATAAATGTTCAATAAAAAATAAAAAAATTTCCTTCGTATGCCTTGGTTACCTTTTCTTCGCAAAACATCAAAAAAATGTTATTCGGGGAAAAAATATGTTGAAAATAATTGGTAGTTTCCTTTAAACTTTTAGAAGAGATCTAAATCTCTGAATAAATATAAATTTAGTGTTAAAGGAAAAAGAAAGCTATGGAACCACAAAAAGTAGGCCCAGGACAAATAGACAAAATCGCAGAAGATTTGAAAAAAGACCCAGAAAAGTCGATCGGAAATTACCTCTTCAAAGG
>JALOTI010000011.1 GCA_025457985.1 Leptospira sp. | reverse complement strand
GAGAAAATCTATTGCCATACAACGAAAAGTCAAAGCGTGGACTTTTGAAGTATTTTGTCGCAAGAAAATCATATTCCACGGGTGAGATTCTGATTGGAATTGTTACCGCAAAAGAAGACCTTCCGCATGCGAAAGATAGCTCAAAACGACTCCATACAGAAATCCAAAATCGTTTGGGCAAATCAGGAAAATTAGGTAAATTGGTTGGGATCATCCATAATATAAATCTGAAACAGAATACTATGGCACTGGGTAAAGAAGAACACCTTCTTTGGGGACGACCATACATTCACGAATATTTCGGCAAACACAAGTTTCGTGTTGGCCTTTCTACATTTTTACAAGTAAACCCAATTCAAACCCCTAGTCTTTATAATCTAATTTTAGATGAGATAGATTCTGGAAGTAGAGTAGTAGATGCTTATTCCGGAATTGGAACGATTTCATTTTGGATCTCAAACCAATGTAAAGAAGTGATTGGAATAGAAGAAAATCCAAATTCTCACAAAACAGCCCTCGAATCTTCGAAATTTAACAAAATTAAGAATGTTCGCTTCCGAAAAGGAAGAGTTTCCGAAACCCTTCCTACCCTTATCGGAAGAGGTTATGATACTTTAGTTTTAGATCCTCCCCGCACAGGACTTGGAGAAGATGTGTGCGAAACGATTTTGAACTCTGATTTTGCTAAGATTATTTATGTAAGTTGTGATCCAAAAACCTTGGCGCTAGATTCCAAAATCTTAACTCGCAAGTACTTTCTAAACTCATTACAGCCAGTCGATATGTTTCCAAAAACAGAACATTTAGAAACGGTTGCTATTTTTCGAAAAAAACCTAACTAAGAAAAATATCATTGGATTTTAATAAAAAAAACAAAGAATTTTACCTTCACCAAATTTTCGTTTAGCGAATGTCGGAAATGGTTTTTCCTCATTGAAAAAATAGCTCTCACTTTGCCAATTAGACATCTTTTCATCAACTCTACCATCCGAATGAAAGTAAAAACTTACATTCCTCAATGGACCGTCAGTAGGAGTAATGTTTCCCTCGATAACTTTTGGGTTTGGTAATACAATGGAACCAGCAACAATCGAGACACGATATTCCTTCGCTAATCGAGAAAAAATACTCTGATATTTATAAGCCATTTGCCAAGCCTTCATTTGGTAAACGGTCTCTACGAATTCATTTTTCGCATAACTTTTATTATATAAATAAACCCAGAGAAAACTTGCAAAATTTTCTTCTGAAATTTTTTTATAAAATCCACCCAAGGTTTCCGCAAGAAACAGGGACCTATCCTCACCACTAAATAGTAGCCAGGTTCCAATATGTACGGGTAACCTTACCAGAGTTCGATCAACTGATATTTTACCTTTTTCTTTTGCAAAATCAAAATATAACTTTAGAGTTTGATAGAGAATTTCTTCCGAACCATAACTCTTTGAAACAAGAAACGGCTCGATGATGAGTAGACTGCCTTTTTTAAATTCACCTTGGCTGGTTAGTTGTATGGACTTCGGTTTTGGAACTTCATCCATTAGGATTGGATGGATTTCATTTTTTTTACAGCAGACTAGCAAACAAAGCAAAATGAAAGGAAGGAATCGCATCGGATTGATCTTCCAATACCCCAAAAGTCTCGACAATATTTAATTGTATTCCAGGTTTTTTCTTTTATTTTGTCCTTAATCTATGAAAGAGAAAGTTGCACCTAAGAAAATCGTTCTGGCATACTCAGGAGGTCTAGATACCTCCGTAATTTTAGCTTGGTTAAAGGACAAGTATGGATGCGAAGTTATCGCATTTTGCGCCGATGTGGGACAAAAAGAAGAACTTACTGGTTTAGAAGAGAAAGGAAAAAAAACCGGTGCTTCGAAGGTCTATATCCAAGATCTTCGTTTAGAGTTTGCTCGTGATTTTATTTTTCCCGCAATCAGAGGAAATGCCATCTACGAAATGAGATATCTTCTAGGTACATCTTTGGCGAGACCCCTTATTGCTAAGGCAATGGCAGAAGTCGCCGCTAAGGAGGGTGCAGATGCTTTTGCACACGGTGCCACAGGTAAAGGTAATGACCAGGTTAGATTTGAACTAACTTTCAAAGCTCTCTCACCAAACTTACAGATCATTGCCCCATGGCGTACTTGGGAATTCGGTGGTCGAGCCGATTTAATTGAGTATGCAAAATCAAAAGGGATTCCAGTTCCCGTAACAGCTGCTAAGCCTTATAGCATGGATCGAAATTTAATGCATATCTCGTTTGAAGGCGGAATCTTAGAAGATCCGTTTAATGAACCTAAAGAAGACATGTTTGTCCTTTCCGTTTCTCCAGAGGCCGCTCCTGATAAACCAACATATGTAGAACTCCAATTTGATAAAGGCGACTGTATTGCCGTCGATGGAAAAAAGATGAATCCTCTCGAAGTCATGGAAACGCTCAATGAACTCGGCGGAAAAAATGGAATAGGAAGAGTAGATATCGTCGAAAACCGATTGGTTGGTATCAAGTCTAGAGGTGTTTACGAAACACCCGGCGGAACCATTCTACATATCGCTCACAGGGATTTAGAGTCCATCACTTTGGATCGAGATACCCAACACAAAAAAGATGAACTTTCGATTGAATTTGCAAAGTATATCTACAATGGTCAATGGTACTCCAACCAAATGAACGCATTGCGAGCGTATATCGATCATACACAAATTTCTGTTAATGGAACTGTTCGAATCAAACTCTATAAGGGGAATTGTATCGTTGTAGGACGGAAGTCTGAAAAGTCCCTTTACAACTCAGGCCTCTCAACATTCGAAAAAGAAGAACTGTACAATCAGTATGATGCAGAGGGATTCATTAACTTGTATGGATTGCCAATGAAGGAATGGGCAAGGGTAAACAAATAAAATGAGGGCGATTGCAGTTTATCCAGGTAGTTTTGATCCATTTACAAATGGTCATTTAGATATCATTCGACGAGCTCATCCTTTGTTCGACGAGATCATCATTGCAGTCGCCATAAATTCCAAAAAAAGCTCTCTTTTTTCTCCGGAAGAAAGGAAAACAATGATTGGAAAAATTTTTGAAGGTTGGGACAAAATCAAGATTGATAGTTTTGAAGGTCTTACTGTTGATTATTGCAAAAGTAAAAACGCAAGAGTCCTGCTACGTGGGCTTCGGGCTGTCACAGACTTTGACTATGAATATGCAATCTCACTGATGAACAAAAAACTCGCCCCAGAAATCGAAACTTATTTTCTAATGGCGGATAATGAGTACTCTTTTGTGTCCTCGACAATAGTCAAAGAAGTAGCAAGGCATGGAAGAGCGGTCTCCAATCAAGTTCCTGATATAGTGAATGAGGCACTCCGCAAAAAATTTTCTGAATAGATTCATATGAAAGCTAGATCGTCACTATTTTATGGAATTACTTTGGTCTTGTTTGGAGGCCTTGGGTTCTATTTACTAGAGGCTGGCTCTATCCTCGAATCTGCAAAAAATATCGCTCCCTCCTCTGCTTCCTTAACAAAGGAAAATCTTCTTTCCCGATTCCAACATCCGATCGCCCTTCTCTTTATACAAATCATCATCGTTTGTGGTTTTGCCAGATTTTTAGGTTATGTGTTTTCAAGGAAACTAAAGCAGCCATCCGTAATGGGGGAAATTGTTGCTGGAATTATATTGGGCCCTTCATTGCTTGGATTTTATTTTCCAGATACGATGGGATTTTTATTCCCACAAGCAAGTCTACCGACCCTGAGCACCTTAAGTCAAATCGGCCTGATTCTATTTATGTTTATCATTGGTATGGAATTAGATATTTCCGTACTGAAAACAAAGGCACATTCGGCTATTATTATCAGTCACGCAAGTATTGTTATCCCTTTCTTTCTGGGGATGGTTTTGGCTTATATTTTTTATACAAACCATGCGCCCCAAAATGTAAGTTTTTTATCTTTTTCGCTCTTTATTGGAATTGCGATGAGTATCACAGCTTTTCCCGTACTTGCGCGGATTTTGCAGGAACGAAATCTAACTAGAACACCACTAGGTGCTTTAGTTCTCACCTGCGCTGCAGCCGATGATGTCACTGCTTGGATCCTACTTGCGATTATCGTTACCATTTCTAAGGCAGGAGATCTAAATTCTGCGCTATTCACTATTGGCCTCTCCGCTGCGTACATTTTGTTCATGATTTACGTCATCGCCCCTTTTCTCAAACGGCTTGGCTCAATTTATATATCGCGTGAGAACCTAACACGGACAGCGGTCGCACTCATACTAATGATCGTCTTTTTGTCATCCCTTACGACAGAAGTCATAGGCATCCATGCCTTGTTTGGTGCTTTTTTGGCTGGAGTGGTAATGCCAAGCGAAGGCAATCTCAAGAAACTCATTTCTGAAAAATTTGAGGATATTGCAGTCATTCTTTTCCTTCCCATTTTTTTCGTAATTACAGGGTTGAGAACTGAAATTAACCTTTTGAACGATAGCGAACTTTGGAATGTTTTTGGTTTGGTCATTTTGGTCGCAGTCGTTGGTAAATTTTTAGGAAGTGCAATAGCTGCCAAGATTGCAGGCTCCAATTGGGAGGATTCGTTATCCATAGGCGCACTTATGAACACACGTGGTCTCATGGAGCTTGTGGTACTAAATATAGGTTACGATTTGGGTATATTAAGCCCAGAAATTTTTGCTGTTTTTGTTCTTATGGCGCTGGTTACCACTTTATCAACAGGCCCTTTACTCGATGGAATTCAAAAATTCTTTACAGTAAAACCTAAAGCATACGCAGAACCTATCCCACAGGATAAAAAATTAAGAGTTCTTGTAGCCTTTGCACAGGAAAAAATGGGAAAAAGTTTAGTTCGCTTCGCCTATTCCCTGTCAGGGAACCAAAAGAAAGATCTTGAAATTACAGCACTGCATATATCTCCTAATGACTCACTTTCCAATGAAGAATTAACTCGTTATAGAGAGGCATCCTTTGAATCCATTCGTCAAACAGGTTCTGAAGTAGGTATTTTAGTTGGCACTGAATATCGCATAACAGATAATATAACTTATGAAATTGTTAATTTCACAAAATTAAAGCACTCCAATCTTTTGCTCATTGGTGCAGCGAAACCTCTATTTTCCCGAAGTTACACTGGCGGAAAGATTAAGGGAATCTTAAATTACACTCCAGCGACGGTAGGGGTTCTTATTGATAATGGATTGGAATCCTTGGACAGAGTAGGAATAGTTTATAAATCTGAAAAAGACCCGATTCTCAATTTTTCTCAAAAATTGATCACTTTAAAAGGTCTTCGAAGTTCAAAAATAAATGTTTCTGATTTGATCCAACCAGAGACGGACTTAAATCCATACCCCATCTCCATATCAAAGTTAAATTCGTGCTCTTTAGTTCTGATCGACTTAAATGTTTGGGAGGAATTGGGTTTTGAGCGTCTAGACCAATTACCGACTTCCTTTCTGTTAGTACGATTCTTTACGCACTAAAGATTCGATTGCTTTTTTGGGTTTCTAAGGTGTAGTGGCTCTATGGAAAGAACTTTTATTATGCTAAAGCCAGATGCTGTTAAAAACAAACACATCGGCGACATCCTACAAAGAATCGAAAAAGAAGGTTTTAAAATCCTTGGGATGAAATTCTTAAAACTCAGTCTAGAAGATGCAAAACAATTCTATAAGATTCATGCTGCACGACCTTTTTATAATGACTTATGCAGTTATATGGCATCAGGTCCAATCGTTGCTTGTGCTTTGGAACGTGAGAATGCAGTTCAACATTGGAGAGATGTAATTGGAGCGACCGACCCAAAAGAAGCAAAAGCAGGAACAATCCGCGCTCTCTTTGCAGAAAGTAAAGAGGCGAATGCGGTTCATGGATCTGACTCAGTAGAGAACGGACTTCAAGAAATCGCATTTTTCTTCAAAGGATACGAACTCAATTAAGTGAGATGGTCGGCTGGAATAAAACAGCCGACTTCATTCTAAATTTGAACGATTCCTTCCTCAATTCCCTTTCTTCAACTAAGCACTTATTCGAATCCTATTTTGAATCACAGATTCCAATCGTATTTCATCCCACTTCTCGCATTACAGACGCTTGTATTTATAGTTTAAAAGCAGGTGGCAAACGAATCCGGCCGATTTTCCTTTTACAGAGTTTTTACAGAGGAAAAAATTTTCCTCAATCCATAGAAGACTCCGATAAGGACCTTCTTCTTTTAGCTTTCGCTATCGAATGCATTCACACTTATTCCTTGATTCATGATGATCTCCCCGCTATGGACAATGATGACACTCGGCGAGGATTTCCGACCTGTCATATCCAATTTGATGAGGCTACAGCCATACTCGCAGGCGATGCTCTTAACTCTTTGGCATTTTCGCTAGTCGCAAAGATCTCATCTCGATCTAACGACACTGATGGGAATCTCATTAAAGATTTAATTCATATACTACATAATGGAGCAGGCCTTGGGGGAATGATTTTGGGGCAAAATTTGGATCTTTTGCAAGAAAAACAGCCCGTAAACGACCCCTTACTTGAAAAAGATCTGCTCCTATCGATTCACGCTAAAAAAACGGGAGCTTTGATAGAGTCTAGTTTTCTGCTCGGCAATCGATTGCGAGACGATCATTTGGCGAGCGTGTCATTGATTCAAAGTTATGCGAATGAAATTGGACTTTTATTCCAAATCACAGATGACATCCTGGACGTTGAAGGTAGCAAAGAAGAACTCGGAAAAACCCCTGGAAAAGATGTAAAATCTGGAAAACTAACCTATCCATCGCTATTTGGCATGCAGACTGCAAAATCTTTGAAAGCCCAAAGTATGGAAAAGGCGATTACTCTCGCAAAACAACTCCCTAAAGGAGAGCAATTCTTCTTCACTGAATTGCCAAAGTACATTGCAGAAAGGAAAAGTTAGACTCGACCAATACTTGGTAGATTTTGGTCTTGCTAAGGACCTTAGGCTAGCCTCTTCTTTAATTCTTTCAGGCTCCGTACTTGTAAATGATCGAGTGGTATCCAAAGTAGGGACAATCATTACTTCTAAGGATAAAGTACGACTAAAAGAGAAAATCAAAACCTTTGTATCCAGAGGTGCATACAAGTTACTAGGTGCGTTTGAACAGTTCCCAAAACTCACCGTTCAAAACAAAATATGTGTGGACTTAGGTGCATCGACAGGGGGATTTTGCCAGGTTCTATTAGAAAAAAACGCTAAACACGTGTTTGCTGTCGATGTGGGATATGGACTACTTGCACAAAAAATTGCAAACCATCCAAAAGTAACTGTTTTAGACAGAACTCATGTAAAAGACCTTACATGGGAAAAAATTTCTTATAATACCATAAACAAAACTATTGAGGGAAAGGAATCTCAAGATTCTCAAGCGAATCCATTGATAGAATTACCTCAAGACGACACTCAATATTTTTTTTCTATGGATTTAAGTTTTATTTCCTTAACCTCAGTTTTTTCACAGTTAGGAAACCTATTCCAAATGGCGTCACGAATACCTATTCAAGGTGTAAGCCTTCTAAAACCACAATTTGAGCTACCTGCACGTTATCTCGAAAAAGGTGTTGTTACGGATTCAAAAATCCTTGGTCCCTGTATAAGATCTGTTTGGCGAAATATAAAAAATAACAATAAACATTTTTTTTTGAAAGGTCTTGGCGAGTCGCCAATCCAAGGTGCAGATGGAAATCGAGAATTTTTGGTTTTTTGGGAGTTTAGGCAGTAAAGCGATCAACAGCTTCTTTCAATTGATCCGTTGTGAAAGGTTTTATTAGATAGGAATAGGATGGATTCTTATCTATTCTCTCTTTTTCTTCGTCATCCAAAAAACCCGTCAAAAAAAGGACAGGAACTGAAAACTGATTCCGAAGCGACTCTGCAGTTTCCATTCCATTGAGACTTCCTTCCAAATTGATATCCATAAGAATTAAATCTGGAACCTTTTCAGAAACTATTTGAAACGCCTCATCACCTGACGGAACAACAGCTATCACATGAAGACCGAAAGACTCAATCTTTTGTTTGATATTCAATCCGAGAAATGGTTCATCCTCCACGATAAGGATGTTTTTCTGCCCCATATGGTCAGTTTTCTTTTTGGGTTCCTATAAAAAAGTAAAAATACTTGTTTTGTGTTAAAAGATGGCACATGTTAATTGGACATAAATTTCCGTAACTCTTTTGCAACAATAGCTGGCTTTTCTAAATGGAGTGCGTGGCGTACATTTGGTATCCAAATTAGTTTTCCTTTTTTTAAGTAGGATTTCATCTTTTTCATCATAGTTGGCGGCGTAATTTCGTCCTTTTCTCCGGCTACAATTAGGGTTGGAATAGAAATAGCCTTTATTTTATCTCCAAAAAAAATCTCAGGTTCGCGCCGAAGTGTGTTCTCCTGCAAATATCGGTTTGGCGTTCCATTCCAAATGGTAACTAAAGTTTTGCGTAAAAAATAACCAGGTTCAGGAAATTCCTCTCCATATAAAAAACGCAACAAATGAACAACTTGGCGTTCCGTTTTTGGAAAGAGGATTTCCCTCATTTTTTCTCGTTCTGGATGAGGAATCCCTCCTGGTGCGAGTAACATAAGCCTTCTAATCATTTTGGATTTGTCTTTCAATACGATGTGTTGGGCGGTCAATCCACCCATAGAATGACCGACTAAAGTTATGTCCTTTAAGTTTAAAATTTCGAAACTCTCTCTTAAGATTTCTCCCCAAACATCTATCTGATACAGAAATTTTATATTCGGAAGTTTGCTTTTTCCATAGCCAGGCAGATCAAAAACGTAGAGGCAAAAATTATCATCTAACATTTCTTTTATGACTCGGCGAAATCCAAAACTTTCATCTAATAAACCATGTAAAAATACGACAGGAGGATTCTTTTCAGATCCAAACCTCCAAAAGAACAATTTATACCCACCTAAATCGACAAAACTTGGGACTCCGCCCATATTTTTCATTGCAGCTCGTCTTTGGTACTGGTAGTGTCGATACAGAGATTTATAAAACAATTTCATAAAGATGTTGGATTCCAAACTTCAAACTCTAGCAAATCTAATTTCCCATTCCGAGCATGGAATCTTATTCGTCGATATCAATTCTTGGGAAATAGTTTATTCAAATAGCAGTTTTCACTCACAAATGTCCTATTCGGCAGAAGAGGTGTTGGATAAAAAAATAGATCAATTTTTCTCTGACCACCATCTTTTGCAAACCTCTCTCGCAAAACTTGCAAAGACAGAAAGTAAGTACAAATGGATGATGAGAGGAAAATCTAAAAATCTAATTCCAGTAACTCTTCAATTTACAAACTTAAACCGAATTCTTGAAGGGAATGATTCACTAGTTTGTATATCTATTGAATGGTCAAACCAACCATCGTTTGAGAAAACGATACGATCTTCTGAAGAAAAGTTACGAACTTTTTTTGCCTCCATGAACAATGGAATTGTAATTGTTAACGAAAATGGAATCATTTTGGATATTGCGCCCACTTTCAAATTTTTATTATTTCAAGTTTTAGGACTTGAATCAGGGGAACTGATTTTTGCTTTTTTGGATTCCACTTTGCAAAGAAATCTTCTCTCCAAAATTAGAGAAACAATTCAGGAAAAAGTTGCGAACACATTCGAATTTGAGTACGAGATTTTACAGCAAGAACATATTTTTGAAATTCGCATAATTCCCATTCGTCGTCCAGATCCGAAAGATAAAAAAGCGATGTTGGTTTTTTCCGATATTTCCGAAAGTAAAAAGATTGATAGACAGTTGATTGAATCCATGAAATTTGCAAGTCTTGGGGAAATTGCCGCGGGTCTTGCACATGAAATCAATAATCCTCTTCAAAGTTCTCTTTTATACTTAGAAGATTTAATCACAGTAGGTGAAGACGATCCGATTATTAGAACAAGTATACTCAAAAAAATAGAATCGGCAAATCAGCGGATTCGCGATTTGGTTAGAGCACTTTTAGATTTAGGCAGAATGGAAAGTCCGAATAGAGACTTTGTTTCGCCGTATTACATTTTGGTTCGAGCAAGTGAACTAGTTGAAGTCAGTTGCAAAAAAAAACAAATCGAATTCACAAGACACGCAGGACCAAATTTACCAGGTCTCTTTGTTCGATGGCAAGAAATCGAACAGGTACTAATCAATTGCGTAATGAATGCCATTAATGCCCTTTCTGAAATGGAAACACCTCGTCAAAATCCAAAAATAGAACTTGGAATCGATCTTCTTCACCATCAAAAAAAAGATTGGGTAGTATTTTCTATTGAAGATAATGGACCTGGTATCGATGATAACACTCTCGAGAAGGTATTTTTGCCCTTGTTTACAACAAGGAGGAATAACCAGGGAACTGGTTTAGGGTTATCAATCTCTAAAAAAATAATACAAGACCATGGTGGAGATATTTTTATCAAAACAAAATTTAACTCTGGTACGAAGATTGAAATTCATTTGCCGGCCCACGTAGAAGAAAATGGATAGAATACTAATCATAGATGACGAAGAAGACATTCGAATCGCCTTGCAGCGAGTTCTTTCTAGGGAAGGATATTCAATTGATCTTAGCGATTCAGTTGCAAACGCAATCGAACTGATTGAAGCGGGAAATACATACTCGATAATAATCTCTGACGTACTTATGAAAGGTATGTCAGGTATCGATTTTATAAAATATGTATCCGATCAACGTATTAATACACCAGTGATCTTAATCACGGGAAATCCTAATCTTTCCTCCGCTGAATCTGCCATTCGTTATAAGGCGTTCGAGTATATTTCAAAACCTGTTGATAGAACACAGATACTTTCAGTTGTAAAACGAGCGTTAACTGAAAAGGCAAAAAAGGATGAAGAACAAGAGAAATTATTTTTATCCGAAAAAGTAGAGAAAGCACTTCGCTCTCAGAACCTAGATTTGAATAGACAAAACGCGGCTATTTTAAATGCGACAAGTGATGCCGTAATTACTATAAATTCTAAGTTAGTTATAGTTTCAGCAAATCAAGCAAGTTACCAAATGTTTGGATACACAAAACCCTTAGATTTAATTGGCCAAAATGTTGATATGCTTTTTACAGAAACCAAAATGAAAAAGTATATGTCCAAAGTAGGAAGTGTATTAAATGATAAGGGCAATTCTAACGCTCATCAATTATCTGATGTGACACTTTTAAGACAGGATGGCTCTACCTTTTTAGCGGATATAGCCATTTGCTCTTACGTACTCGATGGAGATTCGTACTTTACGGGTGTTATACGAGACGTAACACAAAAGAAGATGATGGTGGAGCAGTTAATCGATTCAGAAAGACGTGCTTATTTGTCAATCGTTGCTGCTGGTGTAGGCCATGAGATAAATAATTCTCTTACGGCGATACAAGGTTTCGTTGAAATGGCTGTAAAAGAAAATGCAGATTCAGCACTAAAAGACCGTGCTCTCAAAGTAACCTTAAACCAAACGGAGAGGCTCAGAGCACTCACTTCAAATTTATTGCAGTTAGTGCACTCCAATAATTCAAAGAAACCTAGTGCAGACAGCATTGAAAGCGACGTGAACGAAAAACAGACCGTGAGCGATGTAATATTTCATTTAAAGTTAAACTCTTCTACAGCGACTCAGACACGAGCCCACGTGGCAACTCGATGTAGAAACTACAGCAATTAGGTAGCACTTCTGACATGTCACAAAGGAGCAGGTGAGAGGTTTGTGAGAACGATCTTCACACACTGTCTACGAAGACGAGTTTCTAAATAACCAATAACCGCGCGGTGCATGGCGTTCATTAGAGTAGTAGACTCACGAAATACTTTCAAAACTGGTTTTCTTTACGAAAAGAAAGCTTAATAATTTGAGGCCCACAAAGACGCTGGATTTTACGTGGTTCGAAAGCATAATAACACGACGCTAAAGAAAAATCAACTGAAATTTAGAGCACTTCCGAAGAACCAAAACAATGCAGTCATTGACTCCATATTCTAGGCTATACGTGCCACGTTGAATCACAGATCAAACCTTCCGTTAATATATCTGTCACTCTGTCAATGGAGAGACGTTTTGCGGTCCAGCGTTTTCCAGCTGCCGTCCTACGACCAGCAGACCGTCGTGGAACTGCCAGTGCCGCAGAGATTGTGTCTGGTGCCATTCAAGACACTGACTCTGGAATCATTATCGGAACCGATCGAACCTTTGGAAAGGGCCTTGTGCAGAATGTCGAGGACTTGCCGTTTAATACCGCTCTCAAATTTACCGTGGCAAAATATTATACTCCTTCTGGACGATGCATCCAAGGCGTGCAGTACAAAGAGGGCGGTGGATTGCGAGAAGAAGATGGCAAGTACACATCCTCCCGAATTTCGAAAAAGGATCGCCAAGTCTATTACACCAAGAGCGGCAGAATAGTTCGAGACGGAGGAGGCATTGAAGTTGACTACAAAGTGCCAGCACCTAAAGCATCGGCTTTGGAAATCACCTTGTTGCGATCGGACGCCATGGGCGAGTTTGCTGCATTGTGGAGTTCCAAGAACGAGCTGACAAACAATTTCGAAGTGACCGATGATGTCTACAAACAGTTTCAAGATTTTGTCGAAAGCAAGCGACAAGCTGGCGAAATCAAACTCGAGGGTCTTTATGCTGGCGCCCTTCAAGACCTGAAGAGGGCATTGAAGGAAAGTGGATACAAAGGCTCGGAACGTGAGGTCGAGCAGCTGACATCCCATATTGTTAGAGACATCAAGAGTGATTTCGAAAAGTACAAGAAGGACATCAAGGAGGATATTGCCACGAGCATTCTGGCGAGGTATCTTCCCGAGAGCATGGTTATGGAACGAGGCTTGAAGACTGACACG
>JALOTI010000336.1 GCA_025457985.1 Leptospira sp. | reverse complement strand
CAGATGAGTGAGAGAAAAATAGTTTTAATTCGAGACATGCGTCCTAAATCATAATGGGTAGAATTTCCAAGGCAAGGAAAAAAAATTCCAATGAAATATTTCTTAAAAACCTCAGGTTACCTTCGATACTTACCGCTTAGAAATACTTCAAGGAAAGTCTCTAATCCTATAATTTGCCTCTCGATTCTCGGGCCGAATACAAAGTCACCAATGGGGATCAATTTAGTTTCCTCTGATAGGGTTTTCCATTCTAGAAACTCTGGTGAACGTAAATCCATCGGTTGGGACTTGGGTAGAATTGGATTTTTGTTTTGAGCAAATTTCCACCGATGGTTCCAGATATCAGATGGATCGGGTATTTGAAGATCTTCTCTGAGTAAGGTTTGTATCTTTTGAAATGATTCTGGAGTAGGCTTTTTTTCTGCATTCATCCAAATCGGGAAATACTCATCTGAAAAAGCTTCGCTGTATTGAATAAGTAAAACTTGTGAGGAAAATTTTTTGTCGTTATATTTATAATTTTCGAAGCTTAAGTATTCGAAAGGTTTATTTGGTCTTAAAACAGTAGTTACTGGTATATTTTTTTCCGGATCTAAATCAAAATTTTTGAATGGAAAATCCAGATTTTGGTAATAAAGGGATGAGATAAGAGTTTTTCTATACTCGTTTCTCAATGTAAGAAATTTAGTCCAAAGATCAAAGATTTCATTTTTGGGAGAAGATGAAAGGATATCTAAGATTTGTGGAATAGGTAGTGTAAGATACAACTCATCTGTTTCTATTTTGATTTCAGATTTGGTCTTTTGATCTATAAACGTAAGTTCAAAGATTTTTTTGGACTTCACATCTATTTTTGTTAGATGGTAGCCATACTCTAGCTGAGATCCAGACTCTTGGCTTAGTTTAAAATTTAAAAATGCCTTCGAAATTTCTGAGATTCCAGCTTTAGGAAAAAAGTGATCTTTATCCCAAATCTGTTTTAGTTGCAGATCAATTCCATGTTTTTCAAAAATGGAATGTATTGAAACCTCGATCGGTTTTTGGTCGTGCAAAATTTCCGTTTTCCCTGCAAACATTGTGGCTCCAAAGTCAAACTTCCAATCCTCCTTCAATGACTTTGTACTTGTTCGTCCACCTGGACCTCTTGCTTTATCAAAAGCAAATGACTGAGGAATTTTAGAGAACAAAAAACTCCCGGTAATACCTGTCCCTATGATAATTGGTTTCAAAGATATTCGTTTATAATTGTTTGATAAGACTTTTTAAATCATTGATTAGCGAGTAAGGAACAGGTTTAATTTCTTCGGCTAATTTGATTGTATCTTCAATGGTTCGAGTTAAAACTTGCTTCTCTGCATTATAGGCGACAGTCGGCAACTTTGACTTATTTTTTTTAAAGGTAGATACCTTGGTATCTACCACTTCAATCATCTGATTTAAATATTGAATTTTTTGATCCATAACCACAATCTACCAAAAATTTGACGAAAAGAAACTCATTTATTTTTTACTAAATGAGGTTTTCCTAATATTACGTATATCGCTCCAGTAAGTAAGACAATCGCTGAAGTAAATATCATTCCGTAATTTATATACCAAGGTTCTCCCGGAAGCCTTGGCCAGACCATATTCGTAACAGCAGTAATCCCATACACGAGAGCAATACAATTCACTACAAATCCTGCTTTTCCTAGTTGAAAGCTACCGGAAGGCTTCCAACCAGTAACGCGGGCATATAAGGCTCCAATGACTACCATTTGGAATGCAATATAGATTCCAATCGATGCAAAGCTAATAATGGTCGCAACTGCATCTTGCATAAAATGGCCAAGACTTGCAATTACTATAGGAATAAGACCTGTTATAAGAAGTGCGTTAGTCGGCACCTTGGTTTCTTTATTGAGTTTGCCAAGGAACTTACTTCCAAAAATCATCCCATCTCTTGCAAATGAAAAAAGCAACCTACTACAAGCTGCTTGAAGGCTTAATAAACAGGATAAAAAGGAAATAAGTACTACCACAATTACCAAACGATAACCGGTCTCACCGAGAGCAGTAGTTAGTGTTGTTGTTACGGGATCTGGATCTTTTCCAGAAATTGCATCAGGAATATTTGGTAGGGAGAGTAACAAGGCTAAACATATAAAAATGGCAGCGCCACCACCTACATAAATAGTCATACGCATTGATTTTGGTATCGCAGAACTTGCATTAGGAGTTTCCTCAGCAACATCGCCACAAGCTTCAAATCCATAATAACAAAACATTGCTGCGACACCAGAGGCAAGGAAAGCTGGAATATAATCAACGCCTGATCCAAAGGAAAAGGTATCAAACAAAATATCAAAAGAGTTTACTTTTGCAAAAAAAAGTAAATAGCCGCCGACAACGATCGCTCCTAAAAGTTCACATACGAAACCAAAAAAAGCTACCTGGGCTAGGAGCCGTGTTCCACTGAGATTTAAAATTGTGGCAAGAACGATCATGGCACATGCAATCCAAATAAAGCCACTATCTCCTATAGATACTCCCAAAAGGGAATTTAAAAATGGCGCTCCACCAACGGCTACTGCAGCCACCGTTGTAAACAAAGCCCAAGCATATACCCAAGCTGAGATCCATGCCCACTTTTCACCAACGAGTCTGAGTGACCAAGGATAGATACCACCAGAAATGGGATACTGGGAGACCACCTCACCAAACACGAGACAAACGAAGAATTGACCTAGACCGACAATAAAATAATTCCATAACATCGGAGGCCCACCAGCTTGGATTGCCATTGCAAAAACAGAGTAAACGCCTACTACGGGAGAAAGATAGGTAAATCCCAGAGAGAAGTTCTCCATAAAACTCATACTTCGGTCAAACTCGGAAGAAATTCCTAAGGCTTGGAGTTCTTTTGTGTCATTCGTTGTTTTTTCCATTCCAACAATTTGGAATCTTTCTAAAACATGCACAATCATTTTTCAATTTGAAGTTGACATTTCTAGAATGGAACGGATTGTCCTTAGATTTAGTTATGAAACAAAGTTATTTAATTGTATTGAGTTTTTTCCTTATGGGGAATTTAGCCATTTCCTGTGCAAGTTCAGAGCCAAAAGACGAGAACGAACCGAGCCTGATGCAAAAGGTAATTGATAAGGCGCAATCTGAAGAAGGTCAAAAGGCGATCAAAATGGGAAAGGAAAAACTCGAAGATCCTGCCACCCAGGAAAAGCTTAAGTCAATGATGTCCAAGGATAAAGAAAAGAAAAAATAACGCTTATTAGCTTTTTCTAACGAGTCTTGCGCCCCTTTGCACTTTTTCGTAGATTCGTAAAAAGTCTGCATTGGGCACAAGACCAGCTTCATCTTTTGAAAATCTAGGCTTCAGTCTTTCAAGGATGAACATCTCCCTTTTTTCATTGTGTTTGTCCTTGATCTCGCCTCTAAAGCTAAATCGAAAGAAAAATCGCACCAACTCATAGGTATCTTTTGATACATTAATTTTTCCTACAATCCCGCTGGATTCCATTCGAGATGCTAAGTTTACACTATCCC
>JALOTI010000335.1 GCA_025457985.1 Leptospira sp. | reverse complement strand
TGAATTCCTACCTCGATATTATCCAAAATTTCAGGAACATTGAATATGTCTATGAGAGTTGGAATGAGAATCCTTTATACATTCTTTCGCATTTATATTTTAGGGAGACTTTGATATTTACTTAGTTTTTCTTTATCCTTTGTTGTTATTTTGTTCTGCACACTTTGGGGATAGAACAAATTTGTTAAGTATCCTATGCTTCCAAATTCTACCTATTATCTACTTCTTCTATTTGATGAAATTGGTCGGTAAAGTTTCATACAAAAATGTCTTTTTTTACAGCATATTTTTGCGTTTGGTGGTGGTCGGAGCTTCTCCAGTATGGAGTGATGATATCTATCGTTATCTTTGGGACGCCTCTCTCCTCTCGCAAAAAATAAACTATTTTGAATATTCACCAAATGAGTTCGAAGCCTTATGGGTTTCGGTTAGCAAATTACAAAGTCAGTTACTTCAGAATATGAATAGTAATGAGTACCTTTCTGTTTACCCGCCTTTATTAGTTTTTGTTTACAGTATCCCAATTTATTTTTTTTCTGACATCTTTTTTATCATCATCACATTGCAGTTACTTTGGATTGTGGTGGATGCTATTATTTTTTACTTACTAAAAAAATGGTTTACCATTGGTTCGAAATCTCTCTGGTTTTACATGGGAAATCCTCTCGTTGTTTTTGAATCGATCGGTCAACTGCACCCCGAAATTCTGCTCTCAATACTCATTTTAGTAGTAGTGAAATACCAATATAATAGACTTTCAAATTTACTTTTGCTGTTTGGGTTAATGAATGTTAAGATTTCCTATTTAATGTATCTGCCTGTTCTCATTCGATTCGAGAATTGGAAACGAATTTTGGTTCTATCGATTTCCTTTTTGACCGTAGGTATCTTTCTGTTTCTTTTTTTTGATACGGTTACATTACAATTGAAAAAGGGACTTGGACTTTTTTTTCATTCCTTCCGCTTTCATGGTATTCTTGAATCTCCCATTTTTTGGATCTTGGAATATTTTAAATCTTCCTATCTTTCTGGAGTAGTATCACTTTTTTGTTTCGGCTCTTTTTCGATATGGTTTGTCTGGAAAACTAGAAACCTTTCTTTACCCTTAGAAATTTCACTGTATTACATCACGCTCGCATTTCTTTTATTTACTCCAGTTTTCCATCCTTGGTACCTAATTCCTTTGATACTCCTCACAGTTTTAATTCCAAATTTACAAAATCTGAGTTCTATACTTATGATATTCTCTGGATTTTCTTATATACTCTATGCGTTCCAAGAATTTTCTGTTTATCTAACTCTTACAGAAATTTTCATTTTATTCTTTTATGTCCGAAAAAGCCATCATCATATTTTCCAAAAAACCTAAGTTAGGTAAGGTAAAGACCAGGATTGCAACCTCTCTAGGTGATTCTACGGCTTTGGAAATATACAAAGAGCTTTTAGAAATTACCTTTAAAATATTGCATCCAATGAAGTGTACGAAGTATCTTTTTTGGGATGAGTTGCCAGATGAATCTTCCAGTTATTTAGATCAAGGCTTTGAGCTCCGAATCCAGAAGGGAATCGACTTAGGTGAACGAATGGAAAACGCATTCTCCGAAGTAATTCCTTTTCATGATAAAGTGATTATTATTGGTACAGATTGTCCGTATCTAAATTCCAACTTGTTGGAGCAGTCATTTGTTTGTTTGGAGAAGTCAGATATAGTAATAGGGCCAGCGACCGATGGAGGATACTATCTTTTAGGGAAAAAAGTATTAAACACAAAGATATTTAGGAATATCAAGTGGAGTACGGACACAGTCCTTACCGAAACAATACAAACTTGCAAAGAACAGAATTTAAAATTCGATTTACTTATGGAGTTATCTGATATTGATACGGAAGCAGATTACATCCAATGGAAAAGAAAAACGAGCTAAAGATTTTTATCCCCTACAAAGATCTCCACCTTACGGTAGAATGAGTCATTGGTACGCGGATTCTCTTTCAGTTTAATCTTTGAGTTCCCATAAAAGAGTCGTTGTATCTGGCTTTCAGTTACAAAATGAATTTTCAAAAAACGTTCTACTTCTAAAGATCTTTTTTCACTCACCAAAAAGTCATTCTGGTCTGATTTTCCTTCAAAAGCATGAGCTAGTATATACACTTCCAAATTTGGATTTAAGGTCAGATATTTTGCCAGATCCTGTAGATAGAGCTGATCCGATTTTGATATTTTATCTGAACCTTTTTGAAAGTAGAGACTTCGATTGTAAACACTCTCGCGGGATTGGATTCGTTTGTAAGGATCGTCGAAAATAAATCCTTCCTGCCCAAATATTTGCAAAACTGGAAAATAGAAAGTTAGGATTGCGAGGAACTGTACCAAAACCCTCTTTGTTTTGCAAATTCTTTGGCTCATAGTTTAAATTTCGGTATAGGAGCTATTAAAATCCATCTTCTTAGCTAGTTTTGTAAGAATCTTTTAAACATTTTAAGAGATTTTGGAGATTGGATTCCATTTGGTTTTTAAGATTCATTTTGACCAAAAATTCGCTCAACTGGAAAAGGCCTTTTAATTCCATTTGGTCTATGATGGTGATTTGGGTTCCCCCATTTTCTGAGGAGAGTTGGTATCTATCTTTGAAATTCATGCCGTTCGATTTACATTCCGCTTCAAAGAAAACTTGGGGTTCCTCTTTTACAATCGTGTAGGTTTCATTTAAAGTCATGATACCCAAATCAATTTTAATTTTGTAAGACTGATCAGAAAGTTTTTCAACGGATTGTATGCTAGAATTGAAATGGATTTGGTTTTCCATTTTACGAAGGTATTCATACACGAAAGGAACAGGAAGGTCGATAAAGGCTTTAACAGTGGTTTCAAACATCTATTTCTTAGACTGTTCGATCCATTGTTTCCATACATCTGGCACATAACCAACGGTTGCTTTTTTCCCATCTCGTACAACGGGAGTTTTGAAGAGCAAAGGATTTTCCACCAGTGCTTCTTCTTTATTATAGAGCATGTACTTTAAGTTTTTGTCCTCGTAGACTTTGGAGCTTGTGTCGATCAAGTCATCCAATGAAACAGAGCCCAAAATAGATTTTAATTCACCTTTGGACATCTCCTTCTCTTGGAGGTTGATAAATTGGAAAGGTATACGACGTTCTTGGAAATAGAGTTGGGCCTTTTTGCTATCTTTGCACTTTTTTGTGCCAAAAATTTGAAGGTTCATCCAAAGATTGATTTTCTAAATTCGTCGAGGAGAGATTCGGAACCACTGAGCATCAGTTCAATTTGGTCTTTGTCGAGGTCATACATAACATGTGCCTCTAAAAATTGGGTGAATTCATCAGCAGTCAATTTTTTGGAATCAAAGTTTTCTTTTAAAAAATTGTACCAT
Organism: Leptospira sp.; assembly: GCA_025457985.1. GTDB lineage: Bacteria > Spirochaetota > Leptospiria > Leptospirales > Leptospiraceae > Leptospira_A. The sequence continues at coordinate 158 of JALOTI010000335.1, read as the reverse complement.
GCAGCAAGAATAACCTTTTGGTGAGCAAGTTCCTTTATGCCAATGGTGATGATTTTAGTCGATTTCATGAGAACCTTTCCTAGGATGATAAGTCCATTCGACGAGTGTCAATCTAAAAACCTTTGGAACACCGAAAAATACAATGTCCAAGCACCTGT
>JALOTI010000334.1 GCA_025457985.1 Leptospira sp. | reverse complement strand
TCTGACTCGATGGGCCGAACAAGGTGTACTACTCCTAAATGCTACTCTCACGGTTCGTAAAAACCAAGCAGGATCCCATCAAAATTTCGGATGGGAAACATTCACTAACGCAGCCATTCAAAGATTGGCTGAAGAGAAAAAGGATTTAGTTTTTTTACTTTGGGGAAGTTTTGCTGCAAAAAAGGAAGAACTGATTCCAAAAGATAAACACTTAATTCTAAAATCCCCACACCCGTCTCCCCTATCTGCGCACCGCGGTTTTTTTGGCTGTCGTCATTTTAGTAAAGCGAACACATATTTAATGCAAAAAGGAATATCTCCCATTGAATGGTAATGAAAAAAAAGGTTACTTCTTTGTCTTCTTAACAGGAGTATTTTTCTCAGCCGAAGTCATAGGTTTTAAAGAAATATTCAGAGTAACAAACCTGCCTCCCGAAATAGCTGCCCTATTTGGAGTCGGTGGTTGTTTTTTATTCCTCCTTCCCTTCTTTATAGCAAACAAAAAGAGAAGAAAAAATACGATCCTAACCTTTAAAAGAGATGGGCGTATACTTATCCTTGGAACAATTTCCAACGCAGTAGGGATTGTACTTTACTACCAGGCTCTAAAAAAATCCGACCTTGGTCCTTCTGCCATTCTCATAAAAACAACTGTTCTTTACAATGTAATGCTAGGTTACTTTTTACTCGGCGAACGACTTCGTCCAATAGAGGTATTTGGAATCTGTTTAGCGATTTTTGGAATTTACCAAATTTCGAGTCTCGAAGGACAAATCAGTTTTTTGTCGTCTGCCTATATACTACTCAGCGCATTTTTCTTTGCGATTCAAAGTTTTCTTATTAAAAAATATGTACCAAATATATTAGGAATCGAATATGCTTTCCTTCGCCTCTTTTTACTAACAATATTCTTCACCTTTTATTCGATTATAATTTCTAGCTTTAGAATACCTGATTATTCAATAATACTTACTCTAGCGAGTTTTTCATTTCTTGGTTATTTTTTAGGGAGAGCCTTCTATTTTGAGGCCCATAATTACTTAACCATTAGCAAACTCAATGCGACCCTTCTCATTGAGCCAATTTTTTTGCTTTTCATTGGGATAATTTTTTTTAGAGAACCATGGGACCTAAGAAAAATATTTGGAGGAGGATTGATATTACTTGGTCTTTATTTGATTGTATTTTATCGTCCCAAAGTGAAATCTCAATGAGAACTGCAAAAATATGAACGATCCCAACTCCAGATACTCTCCACTTACAATTGAAGATCTCAATAAGGCTTTAGAAAAATACAAAGCATGGGAAATCATAACTGAAGATTCCCAACTCAAATGTTTTGCAAAATTTTCATTCCAAAACTTTTCGTTTGCCTTTGCCTTTCTTTCGCAAATAGCAATGATTTCCGAAGAGTTAAACCACCACGCCGAACTTTGGAATCTTTACAATACAGTTACGATTAAAATTTACACTCATGAAACTAAATCTATTTCAAAAATCGATTTAGTCTTCATCGAAAAGGTGTCAGAAGTCTATAGTTCTTACAAATAAATTATAAAAATAAGTCCTTGAATCACCAGTCTGAATCGAGAGGAAATGTGCAAAAATAGAAATGAACTCTAAGTTTCTATTCACACAATCCCTCACAAACAAAGCTTCTCTAATTTTATTATATTACCTCTCTTAACGGGAAATCTCTGTCTATTTCATCCGTATTTTTCATCGGTTTAACCTTTTTTACACAATCACGAAATTCATCTCGCCCAAAGTTGACTATAAGCCCTAACTTGATATCCGTGTCATGTAAATACTGCGATACTTGTTTTACGAAAAAGTCCGTTATATAATCCGAACACTTTACTTCAAGTATCAAAGTCTCTTCGATTATTATATCCACACGAAACATTCTCGCATAACGCCTGGTCTCAAAAGGGAAACCGTTGGCCACTCGTTTTCGAATACTCAATCCCAGTTTTCTCAGTCTACCCAACAGTTTGATCTCATAGAAATTATCCATGAGGCCAGGACCGTACTCATTGTACACTGCTTTAGCTTCCAAGACAATAGAATTGATGACTTTTTGTTCAATTGTAGGTTTTTTCATGCAGGTGTTTTTATACCATCTAACAAATTTGTCGTTAAAAAAATATTTTTGTAACAAAAAAAGTTCAATTTAGTTGTTAGCTGATCATAAGATAAAAAGAGACATAAACTAATTCCATCGATCAATCGTTTCCCTTTATATAACCTTTGAAATACGCCACCACAAAAAACAAAACGTACTTTATAGACCTTTTGAAATAGATCCACAAAACACTTGTTCAAAATTTGATTTAAATCCATCATCTTATTTTTCATTTTTATTTTTCACCAACCTTTCCATATGTAGTTTAAAGAATTAACAATTGGGCCAAAATTTTTTTCATTATTTCTAGATTTTTTTTATCAAACTTCATTTTTTTATAAAATAATAAATAAACCACCTAACGTGACATAAAATTGTACATTTCGTACTCACAGATTTCACCTTTCTTCACCTAAACCATGTTCATAGCCATTTACCACACGTTTAATTCCATCCTTCATTCGTAACTGACCAAAATTTAGAAGAATTCCTAGTTGTAAATTTGATGCCTTTAAGTAAGTTAAGAGCTGTTGGTAAAAAAGAGGACTCATATATCTGGAAGATTTGATTTCAATAATTACTGTTCGATCCAAGAGTATATCCATCCGGAATATATTAGAATGTAGCTCACCTCTGTATTCCAAACTAACAGGCACTTGTCTACTTACTCGCAGCCCCGACCTCCTTAATTCTCTATACAATAGTATCTCGTAAAACCTTTCGACAAGCCCCGGCCCAAACTGTTTGTGTATTTCGACGGCCTTTCCGAGTGTTATTTTGATTTGTTCTTCGATATCCATACTTAGGAATGTTCTAAATCCCTAATCTGGTATCCAAACTTTGAATTTTCTATCCACTAGCTTATAAAAAACATGAAACCAGCAATCAAACACTGTTTCTTTTTGAAGTTAAATCTCCTCTTCCTAACAAAAGTCCATTTACACTAATATCTTCATCAAGTTCATCCCAATGAATACCCACACCTCCACCGCTCGTTTCCTTTTTTTTTAACTACTCTTTCGTTGCTTTCTTCAGACGCGGAAAATAGACCAAGGGTACTGATAAAGTCCTCCCATCAAACAAAGATACCCAGAGATTTTCCTCATCAAACCAGACCGACTATGCTTTTGCTTTAAACGTCGAAGAAATCATTCCATTTACCTTCTATTAAATGCCTATCCCACCCCATACACTTTAGCTTCGCGTTCTCCCTTTGCGTCATTTCCCCCTTTGCGTCACCCATCCTTACAAACTTCTAACCCAAGCCCTATACACTTTAGCTTCGCGTTCCCCCTTTGCGTCATTTCCCCCTTAGCGTCACCCATCCTTACAAACTTCTAACTCAAGCCCCATATACTTTAGCTTCGCGTTCTTCCTTAGCGTCATTCCCCCCTTCGCGTCACCCATCCTTACAAACTTCTAACTCAAGCCC
>JALOTI010000333.1 GCA_025457985.1 Leptospira sp. | reverse complement strand
CTTTTGGAATTTCTGGTGAAGGAGTAGGTTTGGATGCGCCCGAACTTTGAGCTCCACCTTTTTCCATAAAGAGCACTACATCTTCTTTTGTGATTTGGCCGTTTCGACCAGTGCCTGTAATTTTTGATACATCCAGTTTGTTTTCTTCAACTAACTTGCGAACTGCGGGAGGAAGTTCTTCATTTGTTTTTCCTGAAGTTGGCGCTGGTGCAGAAGTCTCAGCCGCCTTTGAAGGAGCGGGACTTGCCGAAGCTTGCGCCGTGGCAACGGCCCCCTCTTCAATGGCACCAATGATATCGCGGACATGAACAACATCGCCGACTTTTTTGGAGATCGATTTTAAAACACCTGTTACAGGAGAAGGAATTTCGAGAGATACTTTGTCTGTTTCGAGGATGGCGAGAACTTCATCCGTTTTTACGGCATCGCCTTCTTTTTTGGTCCAAGCGCTAATCGTCGCTTCGGTTACAGATTCTCCCATTTCGGGAACTTTAATTTCTATTGCCATGGAGTTTTCCTATGCAGAGTTTTAGAGAAAGAATACGTTTTGTTGGACTTAGATTCCACTTTTATCTTAAGACTATGGTACTTGGCGAGAAGGTAAAAACGCAATTAAAAAAACGAAAAGACTTGAGTTTCGGGCAATTCAGCCCAAGTCTACCTCTATGATTCGAAGTTTTTTGGGAGTTTCTCCCTCCCTCCACCCGACCTCTTGGGTAGCTCCCTCTGCTGATGTTTTAGGCAAAGTTACTATCGGAGAAGAGTCCTCCATCTGGTTCCAATGTGTGCTCCGAGGGGACGTAAATTCGATCACGATCGGGAAACATGTCAATATCCAGGACATGACCCTTGTCCACGTCGCTAGGGATTTGTACCCAGTTGTGATTGGGGATTATGTATCCATCGGGCACCATGCGACAATCCATGGTTGCACCCTCCGAGACCATAGTTTTGTCGGAATGGGTGCCATGATTATGGACGATGTGGAAATAGGAGAGTGGTCTTTTGTGGGTGCAGGAAGTCTCGTAACACCCGGTAAAAAAATCCCACCTGGAGTTCTCGTTATGGGAAGCCCGGCAAAAATCATCCGAGACATCACTGATAAAGAACGTGAGATAATCACTCGCACCGCCACAAATTATGTTAAGTACAAAGAAAACTATCGAAAGGAAGGGATTGGGGGCACATCCGTATGACTTTCGTCATACGGTCGGGCTCTTCGCTCTAATCCTCGGGCTTTGCCCTCAGATTCCGCTTCGATCCCTTGTGCAAAAAAAATATTGACAAAATATTGGATGATTTGCAAATGGGCTATAGGTATTCCTCCCATGAATGTCGTATCCATTTAACAGATCTTAAAAATGAGAAATCTCTAATTTTTTTTACGAGTTTTCTTTAAGATTCAAACCATCTCCATTATTACATTCGAATTTTATACAGTCCTTCAGGGGGGCTTCTATGTTTACATCTCAATTTTCTTCTTGGTCAGAGAAGAAATTCGTTTCAGATTTGAGGATCGGAATTTCCGAACTTTTGCCAATTGCTGTTCCCATTTTTTTGTCACAGGCCATTGATGTGGTAATGATCTTTTGCGATCGTTACTTTTTATCACGGCTTGGAAAGGAAGACTTAGCAGCCACGTTAAGCGGGGGAATTCTCCTTTTTTTATTTTCAACTTTGATTTCGGGAACACTCGGTCAGATCACATCTCTAGTTGGACAATACATGGGGGCCGGAGAACGTGAAAATGCTGTACGAACTGTCCACCAAGGTTTCCTTCTGTCAATTACTCTGGGAACCATTCTTGCAGTTCTTACAGGACAATTGGCACCGGTGATCTTTGGTCTATTTGGACATGAAACATTACTTCTCGGAAAAGAAGTAGAATACTTTTCTATTCTTTCTTATTCCATCGTTTTCCTAAGCCTACGCACCAGTTTTGCCGGATTTTTTATTGGTGTGGAAAGAACAAAAGTGGTAACATTGGCAACTTTTTCTGCCGTATTTGTGAATATTCCGCTAACGTATGTTTTGGTCTTTGGGAAACTGGGGTTTCCAAATTTAGGAATTTCAGGTGCCGCGATAGGTACCGTAGTGTCTGGCATTTTTCCTATACTGATTCTCGCTGGGAAATTTTATTCCAAAGAATTTCGAAACAAATATGCCACAGGTATTTCCATACGTATACATCTCCCACTCTTGAAAAAACTTTTAAGATATGGGCTTCCATCTGGAATTGAAACTACTGCCAATGTAAGCGGTTTTATGTTTTTTACGATGGTAATGTATTCGTATTCCAGTGATGTTGCAGCCGCGACAACGATTGTACTCAATTGGGATATGGTTTGTTTTATTCCACTCCTAGGAATTAGCCAGGCAGTCTCAGGACAGGTTGGTAAGTATTTAGGTGAGGGTAAAAAGGATTTTGCCTTACGGTCCGCATACTCTGCGTTAACTTTGGGTTGGGTTTATAGTTTCCTCATCACTATTTTGTATTTTACACAAAATAGAATTCTTGTAGAGATGTTTTCTCCTGGTGAACAGGTTCAAACATTTGAAACAGTTATCTACTTTGCAACAAGGATGTTACAAATTTCCTGTCTCTATTTTTTATTCGATTCTACATATAATATATTAGGTGGGATATTGAAAGGATCGGGAGATACAGTTTGGCCGATGTTGGTTTCGAATATACTCATGTGGAGTTGTGCGATCGGAGTCTATACGGTAAAAAACATAATTGGACTTGGACCACTTACGAGCTGGTGGGTACTCACGGCAATGGTCCTTACACTTGGTATTTTATATTGGATTCGATTCCGAAGAGGAAGGTGGCTTAGTCGTTTGATGATCCGAACGGATACTTTTTGAAACTAGAACTCACAGTTTGATCTAACCTAATTGCCTTAAGTCTGGAAATGAATACTCAGGAGTCCGAGCGGTTAGGTTAGATGCGATCTACGATCAGTAGTGTCACATCGTCTTCAAAGGTTTCTTGTGTTGTAAATCGTTTGGATTCTTGGATCAAATAATCTGCCGTTTTTTGGGGCTCTAAATGTAAGGATGACCGAATTGCTTCCTTTAGAAGTGATTCATCGTATTTTTTTGTTCTATCCTTGCTAGCATGCTCAGAGATTCCATCTGTAAACAGGATGAGTCTATCACCAGGTTTAAAGGTCATATGTTTTTCTTCGTAGAACAAATCGGGAATGAGTCCAAGGATTTTCCCTTTGATTTCTAGATTGCTAAATTCCTTTTGATCTTTTTTGACAAAGAAAGGAGGGTGGTGGCCAGCTGTTGCACAGAGTAATGAATTGTTTTTTGTATCAACGATACCGTAAAAGGCAGTCAAAAAATTACCTGCAAGTTTTCCATACAACATATGGTTGAGGTTGGTTAAAAACACTGAGGGACTTAGTTTGATTTCAGTTTCAAAATTTTTTAAAACCATATGAGACATGGCGGCAAGCACTGCCGCAGAAAGTCCATGACCTGAGATATCAGCTATCAAAATAGCAAAAACATCCTCATCTAATTTTGTGACGTCATAAAAATCTCCGCCAACTTGT
>JALOTI010000332.1 GCA_025457985.1 Leptospira sp. | reverse complement strand
CAATCAATACTTGCGAACTGGACGGTCGCTTTTTTTGGCTTCAGACTGGGGAGGAATAGCGTCAGCCCGTGGCGTGTTTTTGGATTCCGTTTCTACTTTTTTTAGACTTTCTTTTGCCATCGTGGCAAAGGTAGATGCATCTACATTAAGTTTCAAAATTTCAATCCTTTGGTCATTCAGCTTTTGTCGTTCTAGTTGGAAGGATTCTTTTAGAATCGGTGAGTATTCCCGATCCTTGGCGATACGATCGTCCAATTTTTGCAATTCCACAACATCTCGGTCGATTTCCTCTAACTTTTTAAACAAATGAGCAACAGTGACTTTCAAACAAGACTCCCATCCAAAAGTTTTATTTACTTGCCAAGGAGTGCAAGAATGAAATAAGAAAATAGTAAATTTTTATGAGCCTAGATGACCTTGTTGTTTCGACGGAAAAAATTGATACGGTTTACGTTACAAAACTTCTTGGAAATCTTAACAACTTCACCGCAAAAAAATGCGTGAATATGGTTTCTAATGCTCTCAAACATGGTTCTGTTATTTTGGATTTAGAAGAGCTAAATATGGTCACTACCCAGGGAATTTCTGCTTTTAGAACCCTAAGTGAAGAAGCTTTTTTGCAAAAACGAAAAGTCATTTTGATCAACCTTCCTTTGAGTGTAAGGCAGGCATTTCAAATGGCGGGGGTAAAAAACTTGTTCCCCATAGCAAACAACGAAGAAACTGCCTTTAAAATGGCATCACGCTCAAAGTAGGTATTTGTGAGTTCAAAGTCAGGATTTAATTTTTTCAGGAAGATATGGCATATTTTAGGTCTTCTGATCCCTCTTATCTTGTTTTTAGATCCTTTCCAGGGTATGTTTGGGCTTGTATACCCCACACGAGCTGTTTTGGTCTCATCGTTAGGTGGATTTTTTCTCCTTTTGATCATTGTCGAAGTTTCTAGGCTTACGATTCCCGCTTTTGAAGAATTCTTTTATAAGTATTTCGGTTTTTTGATGAAAGAATCAGAACGGAAGCGCTTGAACGGAACGGTTCCTTATTTTCTCGCAAACCTAATTGTTGTTTTGTTCTTTCCACCGGAAATTGCTATCCTTGCCGTTCTATTTTTAGTAGTGGGAGACCCTGTTGCAGCCTATGTCGGATCCAAATACGGCAAAACCCGATTCTATAATGGAAAATCGAGAGAAGGAATTTTGGGATTTCTTATACCAACATTCTTAGTTTCTATCTTCGTCACGTATTTGATTACGCAGAGCCAGCCAGGTTCCTTTTTCGCAATCCACCATATGGGAAGTATCGTTTGGGAGATTCCTCTGATTTTAGGAGTGAGTGTAGGGATTGCCTGCCTGGTTGAGTTTTTTGCAAGTACAACATTTTACGGCCTATTGGATGACAATCTATTCATTCCTTTAGCGGGTGCTATATCCCTCTCTGTTTTATCGATCCTTTTTCTCGACCATACACCTATGTCTTTTTTCTTCAACCCGATGGATCTTTTGCTTCAAAAATAGACTGAAAAAAGAGGTTTTATTTACTTCCAATGAAGCTGAATCAATCTTTCTTTTGATTCAACAGGTTTTCCGGGTATTTTGTATTCGTATACGAGACTTAGCTTCCCAAGTGACTCTAGGTTCATTGGAAGTTTGTCAATTTTTTGATTCCGAAACTCTTCTTTCATAAGTGCTCCCAGATAGTGAAAAGAAGCTAAACTCGAATCTCCTAAAGAAAATCCTTCCATTCTCTCCGTGGTTGATAACCAGGTTAGTTTGGCTTGGTATTCTCGTTTGATCTCTTCCTTTTCCATTCCTGAAATTCTGTGATCAAATTGGATAATAAACCCCGGAGTTTCTCTGGCAGTAAAATATAAAAAGTTACTGAAATCTTCCCAAGTTGGATTCATTTTTTTAAACTGAGACCTATCTAAGTAGATTTGGTCATTACTCGTTCTTGGTTCCGTACAATTTAACTTTCTGTCAAAATTATCACAAAACTGAAAGTTAGGTGTAGTCACCGTACAAGAAAACAGAATGATAGTAAAAGTTAAACTGAGAAATAAAAATTTAGATGATCTCAACTCTTAAGTTCCTTTCCCCGGTATTCCATTGGTTTTTCACTAGGATTTGAACTTGTTAAGTTCGTAAGATTCTCGTAGAGTCGAAAAGAAATATAAAACATCCCTTTCTCGAAAGAATGGAAGGGACTCTTTTGTTGGCATCAATTTCCCTTCAATGAATTGATAAACTATCTCGGCATAAACACCTTGATACAAATAAATTCGATGAAAATCATCCTTTGACTTAGCAAGAATTATGTTATGCGAAGTTACATACCCAGGAAGAATGAGAAGACTTGGATCTTTTTTTTGCAATTGGATTTGAATTTCCACTGCTTCCTTTTTCTTTTGGACCAGTTCCTCCCGATGTATCCGCTGTTTATAAGATAAAACCTTTGTAAAACGACTGGGGAAGGCTATCTCTTTCTCAAAAGAATCAGGAGTATACTTGGGCAAACTGTTGGATTCATAAAGAATCTCAGAAAAACGTTTTTCTGTGGCAGACTTCACCTCAAATAGGGTATCCTCTGATTGGAATGCTAAAAGGCAAAAAAAGGAGGCCCCCCTTGGTCTTTCTAAATTCTCGAGAGCCAAAACTTCAAACTCCACCTGTGATGGAAAAACCATCTAATAACATGTAGGGAGTGAAGTAGGATTCTCCCAATAACTCACCTTCAACGGAAATTGCTTCTATTTGGTTGGCTGCCTCAAATACATTTCCAACTACTTGCAACTCCCTAACCGGGATTTTTTCACCGTTTTCTAAAACATATCCGCCCTTTATAACTCCCGAAAAATCACCTGACGGACCATCGCTTGTTCCAGAAATGCGATTCACATAAAGTGTTTTACCAGGTAATTTAAAAAATTCATCCTTAGGAGTTTTTCCTTTCTCGATTTGTAACTGCCTCGGTCCGCAAGAAGGTAAACTTTGAGCCCCACCTGTTGCAAATCCATTGGAGAAGGGGAGACCTGCCTTTTTCGCCTCATACGTGTTATAAAAAAAAGTGTTAACGACTCCATTCGTTAGAACTGGTTGTTGTTTGGTGGATCTACCTTCTCTATCAAAAGAAGTTGTCCCAGAAAGACCTGGAATTCTTGGGTCATCGATTATCGTTAAAAGGTCGGATGCAACTTTTTTACCGAGTTTGTCCGCAAGTTTACTTTTTCCCTTTCTTATACTTGTCCCATTCAATCCACCAAGAAGTCCGCTTAAGAAAAAAGAATAAACTGCATCGGGCGGAAGCAAAACCTTTCCCGTAAAACTTGGGTATGCTTTTGCAAACAAAGCACCCATACATTTCTCTCCAAAATTAAAAAAGGCTTTTTTCCATAATTCACTAAATTCTTTGTAGTTGTTGCCTGATGCTGAATCATAGTCAAAACTTCCTACAGTATCACCATCGACGGCCATGCCCATTACCGATGCAGATATCCCAGCCCCCAATTCTCCCGCAGAGACACCCGTGGAGCTCTCTATCAGCTTAAAACCTTTAGAGAGAGACATCTCCCCAGAA
>JALOTI010000010.1 GCA_025457985.1 Leptospira sp. | reverse complement strand
ATCAATTATGAATAAAATATCTTTGGAACGCTCACCACCTTCCACTGCTCTTAAAGTTTTTTGGATTGCAGTGTTATCGAATGCATTTTCTTTTTCTTGATCTACGATATAGGAGAAAGCCTGCATAATTACCAGGATGGTAACAAAAGAGATCCCCACAATTTTTACCATAAATGTGGTGCGTTCTTTACTACTGTTGATAAACGTGATTGTTATAACAAAAAACGCGATTGTAAAAAGTAATACGAGTGAGGTAAGATAAGTTGACCTTTCCATTGCTCCATCTCTACTCATAACATTAGAGATGTTGGGAATTACGGCTGCTAAAACACCTGCAAACGCGAGTATGGTTAAGGCTCTTCGTTTCCCTTTGCCCATATGCAAAATTCTATAGAGTGGCATAAGAACAAACCCGAAGAGAGAATACACCATAATAAAGATTCCAAGCAAGCGGCTAGCACCCTCAGAGTTAAAATCCCAATGGTGGGCAGTAAAATGGTATTTCTTTTCTCCGCTAGAAACATTGATTAAAAACCAACCAACTACGACTATCGCAATTGCGTACATTATGTACATGATAATATTCGCAGTTTTAGGGTCTTCGTCCTCAGGAAATCTAAAGAAAAACTGACCGAAATGTGTGATCCCAAAAAGGATAAGGCCTCCGGTGAGCCAACGGTGGTATGCAGCAATTGGATGGTAGTAAAAAGCACCAATTAAATACCCCAATTGGAAAAGACATAAAAACGTACAGGCGAGGGCCAAATGTTTTGTGGAAGCAGTTTTGTCTTTGAGAGAAAAGAAGAAGGTAGATAGTACGGCAAGGAGAACTGTTACGATTAAACTTCCGAATGTGTAATAATTTGTGAGTATATGTTGTATGGAGATTGTGCTTTCACTCATAGGGTTTTCTGGTAGGTAATTTAATACGAAATCGTAACAAGGGAAAATCTGAAATCAATTCATTTTCACCTTTCTTCGTGCAAATCTGTGCCATTTAGACACAGATTTGCACTTCTGTGGGGAAGTACATTTACTAGGGGATTATTTATTTACTATGAAACAATCGATCCCATCATATTTCATTTTCGATTTTAATGATTCGGCCTTTGCACGGTCAGAAAAATCTCCAACTTGCACAACAAACTTACCTTCTCTTGGAGTAACAAAAACTGATTGTTTGTACTCGGATTTCATTGTTTCTTGATACTTGATTGCCCTATCTTGTTCTTTAAAAACTCCAACCTGAACAGTGTACCCTTTTGGTCCAATTGCTTGTTTTCCATTTCCTGGCTTGACTGGAGTTAGTTTTTCAGGTTTGCCTGGTGCATCATCAAGAAGATCGGCATCGTCTAGATCGTCGGCACTTAGATCTTCATCACCCTTTTTGAGAACTGTGATTCCTACTTTAGTAATTCCCTTTTCTTTGAATTCGAGCAATTCAGCTGTTTTTTCAGAAACGTCTACAATGCGTTCCTCCACGAATGGCCCGCGGTCATTGATTCTAACTACTGCTTCCTTTTGGTTGTCCAAATTTTGGATTTTTACGACGGAACCAAGCGGAAGGCTTCGGTGGGCACCTGTCATTTTCATACGATCAAAGGGTTCTCCGGAAGCTGTGGGGCGACCTTGGAATTTTTGTCCATACCAAGATGAGAGTCCTACTTCATCAAAATTTGTGGAAGGTTTCTTTTCTGGGATTGGGGCAACCGATTTAGATTTTGAAGTCGAGTCTAGGTCTTCCAATATCGACTTAGCAACGGGATCATCGTTTTTTGCAAGTTCGCCCGTACTTCTAGATTTTTGAGATCGTTCGAAGAAAATATCTTCGGGATCACCAGAGGCACTGTAGTTTCTGCGCGTAGCGTCAGCAGAGGAACAGGTGATGATAAAACTGAGGATGGATAAGAATAAAAGTCTTTGCATGACTTCCCCCTTCTTTTGGATTCTTAGTTTTCTCATCGGAACTTTTTCCTAGGAACACCAGATTTTTTAGTCGAGAACCAAAATAGTTTCGATAATTCCCTAAGGGACTATGGAAATTCCAAATCTTTTTAATGAAGCAGTCAAACTGGAACGGACTGGAGATATTGAGTCAGCCAAAAAGAAATATAAAGAAATTCTGGACATAGATCCTAAATATCATCTCGCCTATCAAAACTTAGGTGTCCTCAGTGCTAAGGAAGGAAATCATTCGGAAGCGGTTTATTTTTTTACAAAAGCATTTCAGTTAAACGAGAATATTAAAAATTGTTATAATCTTGCGGTATCACTCTACCGTATGGGCGAACTTGAAAAGTCTATAAATTTCTTAAAACAAACTCTTACTTATGAGAAGAAGTTTATTTCGGCCCATCTACTACTTGCTCAAATCTACCAAAAGTTGGGCAACGATGATAAAACAGAAATCTATTTAAACAATGTGATCAAGATTGAATCAAATCACAAGTCAGCTTTAGGAGGACTTGCCATGTTCTATTACGAAAGGAGTCGTTACCCAGAGAGTTTGAAAATGATTGAAAGGTATCTGGTTTTATATCCAGGGAATACTCAATTGAAAGTCATCCAATCTGAAATACTTGCGAAACAAGGAAACTTCAAAGCCAGTGCAAACTTGCTTGTAGATATGGTGAAAACAGATACGGGTTTTACTAATTTTAATGAAACACTTAGTTCTGCTTGGAAAGAGGAAGACGAAATTGTAAAAGAAAGTTTGGAAAGAATTCAGACTAAGGCGAAGAAAAAACTCAAAGAATTTCAAACTAAACTGGAACTCTCGAAAGAGAATCCGGAAGAGTTTTCTCCTCCAGAACCCCAAGATGCACTCGACTTAAGCCTTCTCTATCTCTTCAATGGAAATCCAGAAAAAGCGATGCAATATTTAGTTTTTGCACAAAAGATCAAGGAAAACACTGGCGAAAGTTAGGCATAATTTTTTGGAATCCATAAAACGTATCTTTGCTTTTTGTATAACAGGGCTAGTTTTTTTTAGCTGTAGCTATCCTATTCCCAAACAAGACATTTTAGAGAAAGATACACAATTTTTATCCATCCCTGGGTCAGATCAAAATCATTGTAATGAAGTTTCTATCCAGCTTTCCCGCACTGCAAAATTGGATTTGGCAGAAATTTCTTGGGATGAATGTATCGAAAAATTCACGAATGAAAAAATTGTTCACCTAAATCGCCTTAGGTTTTATTTCTTACTGGAAGAGTATGAGTATTTCAAAGGAAAAATCGTTAAACAATCTCCTTCCAAAAATTCAATTGTATATCAATCTATCTTGGAGGAACTTTTAAAAACAAATCGTATAGAAGAACGTGTTGTTTTACTAGATGGCCTAAGTAGGATAAAAGGTTGGGAACTTTTTGCATATGAAGAGTTGGCTTTTTACTATTTGCAGTTGGGAAATTTTGGTTTTGCAGAAAACTATTTCAACTTGATCTTAGAGGTGAATTCTTTCCATGAGAACGCATTGTATGGAATGATGGATATTCAAATCAGAAAAGAAAAATGGAATTCTGTATTGGATTATGCGAAGTCTATAAAACTTTCAGCCACAAAAAATAAAGATTACCATTATTATTTTTTAAAGGCAAATTATGAGTTAGGACGTTATGAAGATGCACTTAAGTGGGCAGAATCTGCCAGTTCAAACGAAAAATCGGAAATCCAAGTGTTAGAGGTTTGGCGCGATGTTCTTCTGGTTTTGTATGATGACCCGAATTGGAATAAGCTGCTTCCGTATTATCGAAAGGCAGTAGAACGTGGTTACGCCGTGCCAGAGTCTGTATTTTTTCCGACCTTAGATGCTAGAGGAAAGGAAGAGCGCAAGAACCTTCGGTCTGGTCGTTAGTTACCTTTACAGAGACTCCAAATTCGTTCCGCTTGACGGAGCTTCAGTACGTCATGTGTCCGTATCCAAGGAATTTTCTTTTCTAATAGATAGATTTCGCATGCTAGAGTGATTCCGTCTCGTTTTTCAACGGGAACTCCACCTAGAGAATTTCCTAAAAAAGATTTTCTAGAAACACTTACCATTAAATTAGGAAATTCTAATTTTAGAAGGTCCAATTCTTGTAATACAGAAAAAGAAACGGAAGGATCTGAGCTTAGAAAAAATCCCATTCCTGGGTCGAAATACATAGCTGTTTCAGGAATTCCCCAGCTTATAAGTTCGGATCTTCTATCTCTAAAAAAAATTTGAATCCTTTTTAGCGCATTTTCCTTTGTTAAGTTACTTTCCTTTTGCGCCATAAACCCGTTATGCGAATGCATGATAACTAGTTTTGTCTCTTTTTTTCTTGAAAAATGATCCTTCCAAAATTTAGGATCTTGGTTTTGCGTAAAGCCAGTAATGTCATTGATGACGCGAACTCCGGCTTCTAAAGCTCTCATTTGTACGGATGCTCTGAAGCTATCCAAGCTCAAACGAACCCCTGATTTTACAAAATATTGGATCGGATCAGAGACCCTTTGCCATTCTAATTCTTCGGAAACAAGCTTTGCATCTATATTCGAGGATTGGCCAGATACTTCTAAGTAGTCTGCACCTTCTTGTAAGAGAGACTTTCCTTTGTCGATGGCTGCCTCTTTGGAGACGTACTTTCCTCCATCGCTAAAACTATCATCCGTGAGGTTTAAGATTCCAAAAAGTTCTGCCATTAGAGTTAGGGAGCCATAGGTTAAGGCGCGCTCAAGCCTATTTTTTACCTTGGCATATTTTTGTACTTCGCCGATATATTGGAGAGACGGGCATGAAAAAATTCATTACATCATTTCTACTTTTAGTGATCCCTATTTTGTCAGAGCCACTTCCTCGGACAAAAGATACACGTTTTATTCAGCCCTTAAACACTCAAAATGTAGAATACAATCCTATCGTTTCGCCCTCGGGAAAGTATTTAGTATTTCAATCAAATCGGCCAGGCGGGGAAGGGGGTATGGATATTTGGATTTCGGAGAACCAAAGTTTTCCAGATCGTATGAAACTACCTGTTTGGTCACCTCCCAAGAACTTTCGGGAATTAAACTCTCCCAATTTTGAAGGAATGTTTAGCATTCTCTTCGATGAGGCAGAGAAGCCATACGAGCTTTATTTTACTTCCGTGAGAGAAACTTCATCTGCTGATCCAAAAAAACTGCGAGAAGGGTATGATGGATTGAATATCTATTATACAAAAATCAATCCGAGGACGGGACTTTGGTCTGTGCCTATTCACTTAAACGAAGTTAATACAAACTTTGATGATAAGATGCCAGCAATTTCGCCTGATGGATGTTCTATGGTTTTTGCATCCAATCGCCCTGGTGGATTTGGAGGCTTTGATCTTTGGATAAGCCGTAGAATACCATTGACAAAAGATCAGGTTCCAAGCACAAACCCAGATAAACCTAAAATTATCTGTAGAGATGGAATATGGCAAAAACCAATCTCTGCGGGAAACATCATTAACTCTACCGAGGATGAAATCAGTCCAGCCTTCCACTGGGATGGGAACAGAGTTTATTTTAGTTCCAACAGGCAAGATAAGAATAAAAAATTTAGTTTTTATTATGCTGAATACAATCCATTAGAAAATAGTTTTAATTCGCCCATTTTATTGGGATCTCCATTTAACACAAAACAAGCGCTGGCATCTGACAGTACGGGATATCCCTTTGATACTCCTTCGGATTATTCAACCTACAGTCTTTGGGAAGAAAGCGACAATGAGGGAATTTCTGTAACACATGATGACCTCTGGTACTACTATGCATCGAATCGACCAGGAGGGGAAGGTCAATTTGATATATATCGGACAATGGTTCCAGAAGACTTGCGAAGAACCTACGAATTTGTTTTCAGGGGATTGGTTTTGGATGGGTCTGAGGCAATCATGATAGGTTTAGATTCCACATTAAAAATTTATGATGATACCAAACCAATTCAAATCATTACATCAAAACGTATTGGTGGAGATTTGTCAGTTTCTGATATGGAAAACTTTCGAACTACCATCAAAACAGGAAAACTCTATCGTGTCGAAGTTTCATCACCTGGTTTTCATCCGACAGAAATTTTATTAGATTTGCGGGGCAATATCGGTAAAGAAAAGGAACAGTATTCTAGAATTGTTTTATTACCGATTCGGCCTGAAAAAATAGATCGTCCCGACAAAACTATTTCTGGAATCCGATTTTTAGTGAAAGATAAAAAGACAAACTTGATAATTCCAAACGCTCAACTTGTTTATTTTGATGATGGAACAAGGAAAGGTAAATCAATCGAATCAAAAGATGGAAGATTCGATATAAAAGAAAAATTGAGTTTGGATTTTGAAATTTTAGCACGGGCAAGAGGATATAAAGAGGAAACCTTTATTTTCGAGAAAAAACAAATCGCGGATATGGAAGGCAAAGAAACTATCATTTATCTCAGAAATCTAAATGATTTTGATAGTCTATACAATACAGTAATTTATTTCCCTTTCAATGAACGTGATTTAAGTGATGACGATAAGAAAAAATTGGACGTACTTGCGAATTTTTTGATTCAGAACAAAAACGAAAAAATAGAAATTGGCGGTCACACGGACAACGTCGGAAATAAAGATTATAACATCACTTTGAGTGAAGACAGAGCACTTGCCGTTTATCAGTATTTGAGAATTAAAATGGTTCCAAAGGAACAAATGAAAGTCCAGGCATACTACTATTCCCAACCAATGGCTGATAACGAAACAGAAGATGGTCGAGCAAAAAATCGCAGGGTGAATTTTAAAAAGATAGATTGATATGATTCATAAAGTAAAAACCCATTTTATGACTGAGAGGGAGTACGTACCTCTTGAAGCTGTTCGAGTTCTGCCTGAGTTTTACAAGCAGATGATGGCTGGCAATGGATTGTTTTTAAAGGGTTATGAAAGTCCGTTGAGAGTTCGATTTAAAGGCTCTAGGCCCGATGGAGATCATATCTTCGAACTTGAAAATTTACCAGAATCAATCGATTCAAAATTAACCATTCAAGCAACACCGTCTTTCCATGTGGAAATTGATTATGAACTAATAAATCAAAAAGATAATCTTTTGCTTTGTAAAATTCTAGAAAAGAGACAGTCATATCAAACAAGACAAGAAGACCGTAACGACAAAGTTCGCGAGAATGTATTAGCATCAAATTTTCTAATCGCAAAAACGAATATTGATTTTTCTAAGTTAACTGGAGTTAGTTCACAAGTCATTTTAACTGATATACACAAAGCTCTCTTAAAAGACTTCCCTCTCTCGAAGGTCGTATTTTTATCGGCCCATACGAACAGCGATGAGATTGAACTGATGAAAGTTCACAAGAAGCCTATTTTTGTTCAGGATACGGAGTCGATGGAGTCGTTTCCGTCCGAAGACGTAATAGATCCAAAACCTTTCTTTGAAGATGATTTCATATTGGATGACAAGATTTCAGAATACAAACGTAAGAAAATTGGATCTTTTTTATTGTACCCGATCTTCATTTATATGAAGGAAATGCATTTTTTTGCGTATCTGTCTTTGGAATGGGAAAAACCTGGTCTTCCTGAGACTGTTTTAAACTTATATAAAGATGTTGAAAAGACCTTCCAAGAAAGAATCATGGACTCCAATACCCATATTTTGGACATAAAACAAAATGTTTTGAATGTTTCGAGAGGTGGTGTTGCAATAGAGATCAATCATCCAGAAATTGTGAAATCGCTGAAATTGAAGCCTGCTTTCACCGTAGATATTAATTTCAAATTGCAAGCCCCTATTCGAATGGCCTTAGAAATAAGGCATATGGAACAAGTGAATGATTTTTTCAGAGTTGGAAGCCGCATCATTGGTCTTAGTGGAGATAAAAAAGCAAAAGATATCTACCACAGTCTTATCGAATTTTTTAGGTAAACCTTTGAGTCGGCCACTAGAGGCCCGCATTTGAAACCACAAAAACTAACAACCGAAAATTATAAAGGCACAAGGGATTTTTATCCTGAGGATATGCGCGTTAGAAACTACCTTTTTTCCGTTATGAAAGAAGTAGTGAAGTCATATGGCTATGAAGAATATGATGGCCCCATGGTTGAGTCCCTCGATTTATATCGCGCAAAAACTGGTGAAGAAATAGTAGGGAAACAAATTTATAATTTTATAGATAAAGGCGGACGGGAAGTAGCAATTCGTCCTGAAATGACACCAACTGTCGCCCGTATGGTGGCAAAAAAATTAAGAGAACTTCCACGACCAATTCGATGGTTTTCGATTCCAAACCTTTGGAGGTATGAACAGCCAGGGCACGGCAGACTGAGAGAGCATTGGCAGCTGAATGTTGATATGTTCGGAGTATCCGGGTTTAGAGGTGAATTAGAAATTATAGCACTAGCTTGTGATATCTTATTTGCATTTGGTGCCCCTCGAACCAGTTTTAAGGTAACTGTTTCGCATCGTGCACTTCTCGACGAGTTTTTGTTAACTGGTTTGCGTATAAAACCTGAACAAGCCCACGAAGTTTCTAAAATTTTAGATAAAAAGAATAAAATTACGGAAGATGAATATAGAAAATTAGTAGAGACTGCAATCCCTGGAAACCCAAATGCAGTTTCGTCAATAGATTCATTTTTAAAGTCAGATATAAATTCCTTACAAACTATACCTGGAATTTCGGAATCCACAATCGAAGAAATAAAAAATTTATTTTCAGCAATTCATGAAATAGGACTTTCCGATGTCGTTGTCTTGGACACCTCTGTTGTTAGAGGATTTGATTATTATACTGGTTTTATCTTTGAAATTTTTGATTCTTCTCCACTTAACAAACGTTCTCTCTATGGAGGGGGAAGATACGATAATTTAATTGGTCTTTTTTCGAATGAGGAATTGTCTGGGATTGGTTTTGGTTTAGGTGATGTCACTCTTCTGAATTTTCTAAATACACATAATCTATTGCCAGTTTTTGATAATGATAATATAGTTTTCATTCCTCTACTAGATGATTCGAGTTTTTTGGAAAATCAAAAGACTGCAAAACTGCTAAGATCCGCTAAGTTATCCGTTGAAACATCTTTATCTGTTCAGAAAATGGCAAAACAACTTTCTTATGCGGAAAAAAAAGGATACAGGTGGATTATACTTCGCGGTGAAGATGAAGTTAAGAAAAATTTAGTCACCGTAAAGGATATGAAAAATAGAACCCAGTTCTCAATACCCCCGGATCAAATTTTAAACACGATCCAAGAAGAATTAAAAAAATGAACTTTATAACCATTTTGGATCAGAAGTTCTCAATTTGGATCCAAAAAAATATCCAAAACCCAAAACTAAGTTGGTTTCTTTCTCGGATCAACCGAGGAGAAGTGTTTGGAATAATTTTGATTCCTTTGATGATTTTATCTGATAAGTATAGTCCAGCCTATATAAGCATTCCTTTTGTTCTGTTTTTTACCTATTGTACAGATCGTATCGTACTCGGTTTAAAAAAATATTTTGCAAGGAAGAGACCTTTGATAAGTGTTATGGGAAAAGTTGATTCGAATCCAGATATGAAACATTCGTTTCCTTCAGCTCATAGTGCGAACAGCATAGTTGTTGCAACTATGGTAGTTTTTATTTTTTCTGAAACACCCTATTTTTTTCTGTTTAGTTTGTTTGCAGGCATTGGAAGGTTAGTGACTCTCCATCATTTTTTAAGCGATATTTTAGGAGGATGGTTGATCGGCTTTGTTATTGGAATCGTAGCTTTTTTTGTGTATACTTCAGTTCTTCAACTTTGGATCTAAATAAATATGTTAAAGAAAATTTCATATCCTTTTTCCTTCCTACTTGTTTATCTCTTTTACTTCCCATTTAAAATTTTACCCTATCGATGGTGTTTGTCCTACGGAACATTTCTAACATCGTTGATTTTCCCTATTGCAAAAAAACATCGGAAGATTGCAGCCGATAATATTCGTTATGCTTTTCCAAAATATTCCGAAGAAGAGATTCAAAATCTAGTTCGTAAGAGTTTTAGACATATGGGCATACTACTTGCTCATACTTTATGGGCTCCAAGGATGACACAGGAGTGGCTGGACCGGTATTTGGTAATAAACGAGGATAGCTTACGTATAGAAGAAGAGACCAAAAAACAAGGTGTTGGCGTTGTTTTGATTTCTGGTCACTTTGGGACTTGGGAAATATTAGTTCAGTTTTTGGGAATCCGCATGAAGGGAGGAGGGATTTATAAAAAAATCCGAAATCCTTTTGTGGACTGGCTTTTGTATAAAATGCGGGCTAAAAATGGAATCAAACTTGTGCCTGTCGAAGAATCCGCGACTGTTATAAAAATGCTGAAACAAGGATATTGGGTAGGATTTGGAAGTGATCAAAATGCCGGAAAGGCTGGTATCTTTGTTCCATTTATGAATAGACCCGCTTCTACCTTTGTAGGTCCTGCACTTATGGCCTATCTGACAGGTTCAAAAATGCTCTATTATTCTGTGTTAGCAGGTGATGAAGGTAAGGTAATCGTTCGTATTAAAGACTTAGGTTTTGTCGATAAAAAACTTTATCCAACTAAAGAAGAAGTCCTAAGACATTATACGGAAGTGTGGACTAAAACTTTAGAAGGTGAAGTTGCTCTGTTTCCAGAGCAGTACTTTTGGGTCCACCGTAGATGGAGAACCCAACCGCCGAAATAGTTACAAATATCTTCTATTATCCTTAGTTTCCTAAAAGAGCAAGTGTAGGCTTGTGACGAATTGTTCCATCGGCAGCAACCAAACAGGCATCAATAATCTCATCTTCCATATTTATATGAAATTGTTTTTCTTTGTTCACGAACAATTTCAAAAAGTTCACAATGTTCTTCGCATACATCTTACTTGCATCCATAGGCTGCGTGCTAGGAAGATTGGAATTTCCAATAATAGTGATTCCTTTATAGAGTACGGTTTTATCGTTCTCAGTTAGTTCACAGTTCCCGCCATTAACAGCCGCTAGATCAACAATCACAGAGCCTTGTCGCATTGTATCGACCATTTCTTTTGTTATGAGAACTGGCGCCTTTTTTCCTGGAATTAATGCTGTGGTGATAATTATATCGGCTTTTTCTGCAAACTTTGCAATGGCTTCCTTTTGGCGACGTTTGTAGTCATCGGATTGTTCAACTGCATATCCACCGCTGGATGATGCGTCTGCGGCTCCCTCGACCTCGACGAATTTTGCACCTAAAGACATACATTGTTCTTTAACTTCTGGACGGGTATCGAAAACATCAACAACTGCACCTAATCTCCGAGCTGTGGCGATTGCCTGAAGACCAGCAACCCCTGCTCCTAAAATTAAAACTCGGGCAGGTGTTATAGTGCCTGCCGCGGTAGTTAACATGGGAAAGAAACGGCTGTAATGTGTTGCACTTAAAAGTACTGCTTTATAGCCAGAGACAGTAGCTTGGCTACTTAACACGTCCATAGATTGGGCCCTTGTAATTCTTGGAATGGTATCCATAGAAAATACTTTGAAACCAATTGTACCAACTTCCTGAATTTTTTTAGGGAATGCTAGCGGTGTTAGTGTAGCTATATAAATTTTATCTTTTCCAATTTTCTTTGCCGAATCTTGGTCAATAGAGTGAATGGATACAATTATATCTGAGTTCGAAAGGATTGAGTCTCTGGATTCAACGGATGCACCAACATCGATATAGTCCTTGTCGGAGAAAAATGCGAGTTCTCCAGCCGTTGATTCGATTGCGATCGTAAATCCTAGTTTTTTTAAGGGATCAACAACATCTGGAGTAATAGCAACTCTATTCTCAAATGATGGCTCTTTAACAACACCTATTTTCATGTTATACTCTTTTTCTAAAATATTCGATGGTTTTTTTGACGCCATCCACTAATTGTACTGTGGTCTGATAATTTAATTTCTCTTTCGCTAAACTTAAGTTTGGTTTTCTTCTTGTTGGGTCATCTTGAGGTAGAGGAAGATATATAATTTTTGACTTTGACCCGACTTCCTTGATGACCAATTCTGCAAGTTCTTTGACTGTAAATTCGCCGTCGTTTCCGAGATTTACCGGGCCGATGAAATTGTCCACGTTCATCATGGAAATGATTCCCCGAACCAAATCATCCACATAACAGAAAGATCTGGTCTGGCTTCCATCACCATAAATTGTAATATCTTCCCCACGTAATGCTTGTACGATGAAGTTACTTACAACTCGACCGTCATCTGGTATCATTCTTGGTCCGTATGTATTAAAAATTCGGATTACTCTAATATCAATATTGTGTTGCCTATGATAGTCAAAACAAAGAGTTTCAGCAACACGTTTGCCTTCATCATAACAGCTGCGAATTCCAATTGGATTCACATTTCCCCAATAAGATTCGTTTTGTGGATGCTCTAGAGGGTTTCCATATACTTCCGAAGTGCTTGCTTGTAGAATGCGAGCTTTAACCCTTTTGGCTAGTCCCAACATGTTCGTCATACCCAATACATTGGTTTTAATAGTTTTTATTGGGTTATTCTGGTAATGAACCGGTGAAGCGGGACATGCCATATTGTAAATCTGGTCCACTTCAATCTTGATTGGATCGGTGATGTCATGCCGGATCAGTTCAAATTTTGGGTTAGAAAGAAGGTGGGATAGGTTTTCTTTTCTTCCTGTGTGGAAATTGTCTAAAACGACGACTTCATTGCCCGCTTGCAGCAATGACTCTGCCAGATGGGAACCAATAAAACCGGCACCACCTGTGATGAGGATTCTTTTTGCCATTGGATTCACTTTCCCTGGAGATAGTGTCTTACGCAAATGAAAAATTGCTTCAAATTCATAATGACTTAAATGATGTCCTCTGGTAGAAAGTTGTACACAGCGATCTTTTCTTGTCTTTGCGCTTACAAACCAACTAATTTGAAGGCTGCGAAGACTCATTGTCTGGCATGTTACTACGTAACAGCAGGGAACAGTTAAGCAGTGCGTTTGTCGCATCTGCATGCGTGTGAATGCATACATCTATCTACAATTTTCAACCGATCTG